>SLIA01000325.1 GCA_007135935.1 Wenzhouxiangella sp. | reverse complement strand
CGAACTGCCGCATGGGGTTTCGCTTCGACGCCTAGTCCGAATGGCGCGACCACGTCTGAAGGTATCGGCGTACGCGCGTTCACGGCAGGGGCTCGAACGCCTGGCGCAGCCCGGCCAACCGGTCGATCAAGGGCGAGGTAATCCATCGCCAGGATCCTTGGAAGTGCCGGTAAGACGGGGACTTCGCCACACTTGGTTGGGTGACCCAGTCAAGCATCGACCGCCCTATCAACTACATCTTCAAGGTATGCCCAAGGCGGTCAGGTCGACACCAACCCGCCACATGAAACCCCAGACTGGTTCACAGTAAACGCCTTGACTGTGCAGACTAAATAGCGGGATTTTTCAACCGGTAGGAGAATTACAGATAAGAAATGAAGAACACGTTTTCAACAATCGGATACGGATTCCTTCTGGAAGAGACTCTCATGCTGCTCGATGCCGCATTGGAGAGCAATGACGCGCAAGCTGTGCGTGGCTCCTGTATCCAACGTTGGCCTCAGAAGTCCGAGTCCAACAAGGAAAAACTGTGGCAACACATGAAATATCGCTTCCTGGAAATCGAAAACAATTCGATCAAAAACACTTCATTCCTGAAGATGTTTCGAAAGATTCGCAGCAATGATGAAGCGGTTCAAGATCTGGTGTTTTTCCAGCTATGCATCACCACTCCGATTCTTCTTGAAACCCTTGCGCTTTTGGTTACAGACAGCTTTTTGAATACTGGCGAAGCGGTTTTCTCTCGCTACCACCTCGATCAACTCTTGGAGCGTGCCTACGAGCGAATGCCAGAATCAACAAGGGACCGTATTCGGTCGATCCTCGTTAAGGCAGGACGCCTGAAGCTTTCGAAATCCAATTACTCGGTGACCACCTACTGCCCAACCGAGGCCGTTTTGGGCTATGTGCTCTATCACGACGCATCAAAAAACGGTTGGCGGGCACCATCAACAGCCACGGTCATCAACGAAGGAACCATTGCCCCCATCTTCATGTGCAATCGCGCCTTATTGATTGCCGGGGTCAACAAACTCGCAACCAAGGGATATTGTGAATATCATCGGCACGGAAGCACGGATCAAGTTCAACTGAATCATCAATCGCTGGAGGAGTATGTCGATGCCTGGAGATAACAAAACGACTCCAGCTCAGGCCAAGGCGCTCAATGAGCTTATAGGATTGGTCGGCGAAAGCCACGTTGGCGGCCGGACTCTTTGCTGCCTGATAGGCGGTCAAGGTTCCGGAAAAACATGGCTTGCGGAATACATGGCATCGCTGGGGGATTTTGGGGAGGTCCGATATGTGAGTGTGAATGACATCATTCTCGACCTGCTGGCCAAAGATCCCACGTTTGCCGAGGTGTTTGAATTCAATGCAACGACCATAACGGCGGATCTTAAACGCTACGGGAACAGACTTCGGAAGGCGGTACACGACCTTGTTGCAGAACAGCTATTACCAGAGGGACTGACCATTCTCGATCATCTGGAACTGGTTTTCGCGCTCGACATGGACCCCATAACCACCTGGTACAACGATGCTGTGGGGAAAAGAAGAATTTTACTGGTGCTGACAGGACGAATGGCTGGTCAGCTTTGCCGCTGCGGGCAGTACACCCTGACTCGCGGAGATCAACCAATTGTGGAGCTGGAGGCCTGATATGCCACTCATGAAGGATATGTTTGATTTCACGCCCGTCAGTAGCTGGGTGGAAAACTTCAACGAGTCGACTCACGATTCGGCCAGCCGGACGCGGATTTTCGAAAGCTTCGTCATGCTGCCCGAGGTTGAGGAGTCGGCCCGAATTATCCTGGACCGAATTCACCGCAAGCAAGGTCGCGGCTTCTTCATCACCGGTCTATACGGTTCCGGTAAGACCATCTTCATGGCATGGCTATCCGCCATTCTGACCGAACCGACGCTGCACAAACAGTTCCTCGATACCAAGCCCGAGTGGGGCATGGATGCGCTCGCATCCCGAAAATTCCTTACGATAAACTTTACTGCCATTGAAGTGCCTGACGAGACCCTCGAGCAGGCCTTCTGGAACTCGGTTACCGACCACTTGCGCCACCTCTCGCCGCCAGTAACGGCGACCCTGTCCAACACCGACGCCTATTTGGATACCTTTTTCAATCACACCGCCAGCGGCACCCGCAGCGATGTCGAGAACTGGATTCGTGACAACCGGAGTCTCTCCGTCGATCAGCTTCGCTCCTATGACAAGGAATATCAGAAGACTATCATTGAGTTGGCTGTTGCCGCCCTGAACATTCAACTCGTCCAGGACCGCACCACGGTCACGGAAAAGGTCAAGAAGCTGGTCGAGATCGCCAACGAACGTGGCTACGAAGGCGTCCTGGTCTTTATTGACGAGTTGTATCTTCACCTGATCCAGAGCGATGATCACTTCAACCGGGGCACTGCATTCCTTGGACAACTGGCCGAAGCTGGACTGGCCGGGGATCAACCGTTCTGGATTTTTGGCGCGGTCCAGGAGGAAATTCAGGCCATCGCTCGCCAAGCCGGGCGCAATTACGATACAGAGCTGATGGGCAAGCTTTCCGGGCAATCCGGCCGCTTCCAGTCCATCAACATCCCGGTCACGCAATTTCATCGCATCTACAATCACCGGCTGTTTCGTGAAAATTCCAAATGCGTTCATAAGCTCGCCGATGCCTTCAAGGCTGAAATTCAGCCGCATTTCCGGGGAGCCTTTACTGACTTCCTGAAACGGTACTTCCGCGAACGCGAACCCATCACCGACGAGGCAAAACACTTTGCCGACGTTTATCCGATGCATCCCTTCGGGCTGTACTGCCTCACCGCGATTACCAACCGGGGCGGCAGATCCCGTGGCGCACTGGGATTTGTCCAGGAGTTCATTGAAAGACGCCTGCAGGATACCAGCGACTGGAAACGAATCGCGGTGCTCGACGACGTGTTCGACTACGAGGATCTGCGCAACAAGATCATCCAAGATGATCCCGAGATGGCCAAGTATTACGGGATGTTCGAGCGATTCTGCAGCACGGCCAGGGACGAAGTCCTATCCCGCGTGCCCTACAAACGCTGGTCGGACGCCGATCAGGCTGCCGCCAAGTTAGCGAGCGAGCGTCTGATCAAAGCCTTGATCGTCCTCTCCATGGTCAAGGAAGAACTCACCGTTTCGAAGCTGAATGACGCGCTT
>SLIA01000002.1 GCA_007135935.1 Wenzhouxiangella sp. | reverse complement strand
GATTCTCCTTTGATGTGTGCTTGGCGGCTCACAACAAGGAGTTTTCCCAATGGACTCCCTAAAATGTCAAACTTCTACTGTCACCCCGGCAGAGCCGGGGGATTTCCCGATTTTGGTTAACCCATTAACCCATTAACCCATTAACCCGTTAACCCGTTAACCCATTCACCCCTTAACCCTTGTCGACCCGCACCCTCCTCCTCTCCGCCTACCGCTCCGACAGCCATGCCGTGTGGTCGGACTGGCTCACGCGCAATATCGCCGGCGTGGACTGGCGGGTGCTGGAACTGCCCGGCAGACACTTCGCCTGGCGCATTCGCGGCAACCCGCTGAGCTGGCTCGACAAGATCGGCGACGAGTCGCCCGACCTGATCCTGGCGACATCGATGGTCGACCTGGCCACGCTCAAGGGGCTCAAGCCTCACCTGGCTCCGGTTCCCGCCTGGTATTACTTCCACGAGAACCAGTTCGCCTACCCCATGAGCCGGCAGCAGGTACGCTCGATCGAGCCGCGCATGGTACAGCTCTACGGCGCGCTGGCCGCCGACCGGCTCCTGTTCAATTCACGCTTCAATTGCGACAGCTTTCTCGATGGTGTCGACGAGTTGCTTGAAATGATGCCGGACGGTATCCCCCCGGGCCTGCGCGACAGACTGGCACCACGCTGCGACGTGCTGCCGGTGCCGGTCGAGCCGATTCCGGCATCCCGACAGCGCGACCGAAGGCTGATCGTCTGGAATCATCGCTGGGAGTACGACAAGGGCCCCGAGCTGTTCGCCGAGGCCATGATCAGGCTGGACGAGGCCGGCGCCGATTTCCGGCTGGCACTGCTGGGCAAACGCGCGGCCGAACCTCCCGAGCCCCTGCGCAGGCTGCGCCGGGCATTGCCACATCGCATCGAGGCCGACGGCCAGCTGCCCGACGATGACTACCGCCAGCTACTGGGGCGGGCGGGTATCGCGGTCAGCACCGCCATCCACGAATTCCAGGGCATCAGCATGCTCGAAGCGACCAGCGCGGGCGCCCGGCCGCTCGTGCCGGATGCGCTCTGCTACCCGGAGCAGTACCCGCAACAATACCGTTACCCGGCCGGCAGCATGACAGCCCTGGTCGAACGGCTGAAAGCCTGGCTTGACGGGTCCATGCCCGCGCCCTGCCCGGTCGACGCCTGGCTGGCTGCGAGCACCGGTGGTCGATGGCAGACCCGATTAGCCGGGTAATCCGGATCAGGGAGAGCCGTCGGGTGGCTCCTCGACCAGTTCCCGATGCACGCACACGGCGGTCGTGCCCGGCTGCACACGACCACCGCGCGCCTCGAAGTGGGCACGCGTGATCGATGCACCGTAGAGCAGGATGAGCGAGGAGTAGTTGACCCACAACAGCAACACCACCAGCGAGCCGGCCGCACCGTAGGTCGATGCCGTGGCCGTGTTGGCGAGGTACATGGCGATCAGTGAACGACCGACCGTAAACAGGATCGCGGTGATCAGGGCACCGGCCAGCACATCGCGCCAGCCCAGTACCACGTCGGGCAGGATCTTGAAGATGGCGGCAAAGAGCAGCGTGATCACGGTGAGCGAAACCACCACCTCCATGCCGACCATGGCCCAGCCGGGCACCGGCAGCCATTGATCGGCAAATGCCATGACCGCGCGCATCGCCACGCTGAGCAGCAGCGAGACCATCAGCACGAAACCGATCGACAGCACGATGGTCAGCGACAGTACACGCGCCTTGAGGAAGATCCACAGGCTGTTCTTCGACGGACGGGGCGCGACATCCCAGATCTGATTGAGCGATTGCTGCATCTGGGCGAAGACCGTGGTGGCCCCGGCAACGATTGCCACGATGCCAACCAGCGTCGGCCAGATGCCGCTCTGCTCGATCTGGGAATTGATCACCGCGGTCTGGACCACTTCCGCCGCTTGGGAGCCCAGCACCTCCTCCAGTTGCGCCATGAGCTCACCCCGTGCCGCGCGCTCGCCCAGCACCAGCCCGACAATGGTCACCACCACGATCATTACCGGGGCGATCGAGAATACGGTGAAGAAGGCCAGTGCCGCGGCGTAGATGAATGCCTGGCTCTGCAGCCAGTTGTTTGCCGCCGCCGCCATGATGCCGCCCCAGTATCTGACCGGGGCCGGTATCCAGGTGTCCATCCACTTGCTCATGACGCAAGCATAGCGCATGGTCTATGATCGTTGACTCGCCACCACCCGACGGATGACTTGCCGACATGGCGCGTGTCCTGGTCCTGAAACATGTTGCCGCCGAGCCGCTGGGCCTGCTCGACCCCATGCTGAGAGAACGCGGGCACAGGATTCGCTACGTCAACTTTTCCCGCGATCCGCATGCCAGACCCAGGCTCGATCGTTACCAGGCCCTGATCGTGCTCGGTGGGCCAATGCAGGTCGACGATGCCGACACCCATCCGCACCTGCTGACCGAGTGCCGACTGATCGAGAAGGCCATGGCGACCGACATGCCGGTACTGGGCATCTGCCTGGGCGCCCAACTCATCGCCCACGTGCTCGGTGCCCCGGTCGGTCCCTGCCGGCAACCCGAGATCGGCTGGTACGACCTGGATCCGACCAACGTCACCGCGCACGATCCGGTCCTGGCACCGCTGGAATCAAAGCAGCCGGTCTACCAGTGGCACCACTGGGGGTTCGACTGTCCGACCGAGGCGGTGACACTGGCGACATCGCGCGAATCGGGTTGCCAGGCATTCCGCCACGGCGAACGGACCTGGGGGTTCCAGTTCCACCTCGAACTCGACGAACGCCTGATCCGGCGCTGGCTGACCCTGCCGTTCTACCGCGACGATCTGGCCCGTTCCGGCTTGAAGAAGACGCCCGAGGACCTGCGGGCCGACACCCACCGCTGGTTGCCGGACTCGCTGAAGCTCGCCGATGCCGTATTCGGCAACTGGCTGGAGTTGATCGGAGAGCCGCAACGGCGCATCGTGCTGGGCTCGCGATGAAGCACAGGGCAAGCACCACCAGCTTCCGGTAGTCGATGCCCCCTGTCCGGAATGCCATGGATCCGGCGAGTCAATCCAGGGCCAGATCCTCTTCCTTCAGGGCCTCGCCGGCCGCGGCGGGCGTCGGGCTGATATTCCGATCTTCGCCCAGCGCCTCTTCACCGTCGAGAACGGCCATGACGTGATCCAGGCCCGCCCAGCCGTAAGGCAGGATGGGCGCGTATTGCCCGGCCACACCCGGAGCTGCCAGCAGCGCGTCAAAGTGCTGTACCCGATCAATCTCCCAGTAGGCGATGTCGGCACCGTGATTGCGAGCCATGTTCACGTAGGGCCGGCTGCTGAACTCAACCGGAATCAAGCCATCGTCGCGCCCGTGAACGACCAGCACCGGAATTTCGGGCAGGAAGGCCGTTGCCTGGGCCGAGCGCAAGGCGGCCTGCAGCAGCGATGCATCCGGCTCGCTTCCGGTCACCAGCTCACGCAGGCACGCCAGGCCGGGAAACGCCGGGTCGTCGCCCTCGGCCATTGAGTCGACGATTTCAATCCCTTCGCCCGGCGCAATACCGGAATGACTCCCCCACCAGGCCTGCCGCTGGGCGGTCGTTGCCCCGCCCGCTTCCAGCGAATAGCCGCAGGGCATGTCGAACGGCCCGCGCTGGAGATAGCTGGAAGCGTAGGTCACGACAACCGACCGCCACAGATCCAGAGCCACGTTGACCGCGGCCTGGCTCAGTGCCGGCTCGTCGAATCCGGCTTCTTTCAGGATGTCGCGAGCCGCGGCCGGTTCGGCCTGCTCGATCATCCCGGCCCGCGCCAGCGACTCGCAGCGCAACTGCCCGGCCTCGGCCAGCTGCGGCATGCCCAGCGGTATCCCGGTCGTGAACTCGGCATCGGCCAGCAGGCAGGGCTGGTAGAGCGCGGCCAGAGTGGCATAGTCGTAGAGCGGCGGCTGGCCCAGCGGGGTGATATTGGGCATGATCGATACCACGGCGTCCAGCAAGCCTTCCTCATCGGCCTCGGCCGCACGCAGCACGGCATTGCCACCATTGGACACGGCAGTCGCAACGACCCGGGTATTGTCGGCACCGTACTCAGCATCCAGCGCCACGCTCAGAATGTCCAATCCGAAAGCCGCAGCGGCCAGTACATGTCCTCCCCAGTCGGCCTCCGGATGATCGCCGGAGTGCGCATGACGCATACCCACGGTATCCCGCGGCTCGTCGATCGGGCCGAAATCGAGCCCTGTTTCCCCATCCGCAGCCGGAATCCGCCTGCCGGCCAGGTCGGTGCCGCTGCCGTCGGAGAAGTCGAAGATGTCGGTTCCGGCCGCCTTGTCGGTATGCGCCACCGCGCAGCCCCTGGGCAGCGCCCAGGGTGCGGCCACCGAAATGGCCCCATAGATGCCGCGCGAACCCGATGCCGCCGTCACCACCAGACAGGGTGAATCAGTATTGAAGTCGTCGGGCACCTGCACGGCCACTCGAAACGGCTGATTTGCATTGGGCAGGGTCAGGAAAGCATGAAACTCGCGGCCCGGCACATGCGGCAGCGAGTCGAGCAGGCCGCCCAGGCCGGCGGCCGGCGAGAGCGGACCGATACCGCGCCAGTTCTCGTAAATGGCCAACCGGCGCAGTTCGGATGATGTGGGCGATTCGGGATCCGCCAGCTCCGGCGTCGGCCCCGTCAGCCCCTCCAGGCCCAGACCGGCACTGACCAGATCGTCCTCATCGCGATGCTCGGTGACCCGCACCGGCATGGCGAACTGATCTTCCAGTCGCGTGGGTTCCGCCTCGACCGGTTCGGCCTCGGGCACGGGATCGTCAGCGGGTTCACAGGCGCTCAGCATGATTGCCGCCAGCGGCAGGAACAGGAAGGATTTCACGGAGTTCATCTTTACACCCTGGGCCAGGATTCGCAGGCTCCCACTGTACCAAGGTCGCCGGTCAACCCGGCAATGGACTTTGGTACAGTCGGCAGCCGCGCTGGCGTTTGCTAGCCTTGCCGCCAGTCACACAACGGTTCAGCCGACCATGCAGATTCTGATCACCGGTGCCGGCAGCGGCATCGGCGCGGGCATCGCCGCCCACCTGGCCCGGGACGGCCACGAACTGGTCGTCACCGACCTGGATGAAACGGCCGCGGCGAGAGTGGCCGGGGAAATCGTCGCAGCGGGTGGCAAGGCCACTGCGCGAGTGCTCGATGTCACCAACGATGCCAGTGTCGAGGCGCTCTGCGGCTCGCTCGAGCGCCCGGTCGATGTTCTGATCAACAACGCCGGCCTGCAGCATGTCGCCCCGCTCGAGGAGTTTCCCATGGAAAAGTGGGACCAGCTCGTCCAGGTCATGCTCACCGGCACCGCCCGCCTGACCCGCGCCCTGTTGCCGGGAATGCGCGAGCAGGGTTTCGGGCGTGTAGTCAATATCGGCTCGATTCACTCGCTGGTCGCCAGCGCCTACAAGTCGGCCTACGTGGCCGCGAAGCACGGCCTGATCGGCTTCTCGCGCGTGCTGGCGCTGGAAACGGCCGACACCGACATCACCATCAATACCGTCTGCCCGACCTACGTCAAGACGCCGCTGGTGGAAAAGCAGATCGCCGACCAGGCTCGCGTGCACGGCATTTCCGAAGACGAGGTGATCGAGAAGATCATGCTCAAGCCCATGCCCAAGGGCGTGTTCATCAGTTTCGAGGAGCTGGCCGGCATCTGCTCGTTCCTCATCGGCCCGGCCGCACGCAACATCACCGGTCAGGCCATCGTGGTCGACGGCGGCTGGACGGTCACCTGACCCCGGCAACGGGGGACCGACCGGTCAAGTTGCGCCATCGGCTTTTCGTGGCATCATGTGCCGTGTCTCCAGCACACGGACCGGACGCATTCGCTCCGACAACCCGCCATGACCAGCCGAGTCCTGATTGCCGACGATCATCCGCTGTTTCGAGCCGCGCTCGCGCAGGCGCTGGCCATCTGCCTGGATGATGTGACCGTCCTCGAGACGGCCGACCTGCCCGACACCATGGCCCGCCTCGGTGAAGACGACGGTATCGACCTGCTGCTGCTCGATCTGCACATGCCGGGCAACCATGGTCTGACCGGGCTGGCATCCATTCGCTGCCGTTTTCCCACCGTGGCCGTGGTCGTGGTCTCGGCCAACGAAGATCCACGGGTCATCCGGCGTGCCCTCGATCACGGCGCGGCCGGCTTCATTCCCAAGAGCGCATCGCCGCAACACCTGACCGAGGCCCTCACGACCGTCCTCGACTGCCGCGAATGGATCCCCCCGCACCTGGCCACCGATGTGGCCGGCATGGACACCGACGATGCCGACCTGGAACTGGCCGACCGCATCGCCACGCTCACCCCGCAGCAGTTTCGCGTCCTCGAACTGGTCGCCGACGGTCGCCTCAACAAGCAAATCGCCGATGAACTCGACGTCCAGGAACGCACCGTCAAGGCTCACATGAGCGAGATCCTCAACAAGCTCGGCGTTCGCAACCGCACCCAGGCGGGGATCGCCTTCCGCCGACTGGAACTGGTGGACCCGGCCAGGATGGTCTGACAACGGCGTTGTTGTTTGTTCGTTTGTTCGTTTGTTCGTTTGTTCGTTTGTTCGTTTGTTCGTTTGTTCGTTTGTTCGTTTGGTCGTTTGGTCGTTTGGTCGTTTGGTCGTTGGTTCGTCGGTTCGTTTGGTGGCTTCGAGGCGCCCCTCGAATGACCAGTCGACGAAACGACGAACTGACCAAACGACAAAACGACAACCCGACAGTCAGAGTTTCGGCAGCGTGCGGTGGATGGCTTCCAGGCAGGCGCGGCCGAGGTCGCGGCAGCGTCCGGGTGACCAGCCGATCTCGGGGACCGGGGTGTCGGCGGTGTCCTTGAACGGCATTTCCAGGGTCATGGCCAGGCAGTCGAAGGTCTCGGCCATGTAATCGGTATTCTTCTTCATGTCGGCACTGCCCGGCGCGTCGACCTCGTAGCCGTGTGCAGTCTGGAAGTCCGGGGTGATTTCGGCCAGCAGCCGCTTGAAGTCGTCGAGCTGCTGCTGCTTGTGCTCGTTCCAGGACGGCGTACCCTCGGCGCCGGCGATGAAGTTGTACGGCAGGCCCTCGTCGCCATGCACGTCGAATGCGAAGTCCACGCCGGTCTCGTGCATCTTCTGGCGGGTGTAGTAGACCTCCGGCGAGTTATCCGGGCACGGCTCGGCCCACTCCCGGTTGAGGTTGCGGCCATGCGCATTGGTGCGCAGATGTCCGCGCACCGAACCATCGATGCACATGTTGGGCACCAGGTAGACCACCGCCTGTTCGAGCAGGACGCGCGCGACCGCATCCTCCGGGTCGAGCAGGCGCCCGAGAAAGCCCTCGACCCACCACTCGGCCATGGATTCTCCGGGATGCTGGCGGGCGATGATCCACAGCTTGCTGCGCCCCTCGGCCGGCTCGCCGATGGTCAGCAGCGTGTGCGCATGGCCATCGGGCGTGGTGCACAGCGTCTCGGCCCGCACCCGGGAGTGCTCAAGCGACGAGGCGATCAACTGCTGGTGCTCGCGCAGGCTGTAAGGCGCGAAGTAGGCCACGTAAACCATGTCCGACTCGGGCCGGTGACGGATGACGAGCTGCTTGCCATCGAACTCCGTGTCGGTGCGAAACCAGTTTTCCAGATCGCTGCTGACCACCGCCTGGTAGTTCTCGAACCCGTCCGGGTAGGACACCTTGCCGGCATTCTCGATGACCATGGTGCAATCGATATCGCGGGCATCGCAGAGCTGAAAATAAAACCACTGCATGTGTTCGCCACCGGCATCGGGCCGGATCTTCAGACGGATGTTGTCGGGGGAATCGGCGGCAACAACCTCGATGTTGCCGGCGTCGAAATGCGAAAGAATCTTCATGGTCAGGCTATCCATTGGCAGTTTTGCGCAAAGGATACCGGCACGGAACAACTTTTTCAGGCCCACATACCGATGGATTGCCGGGATGGGCACTCCGCAAAATCCGAACAGGCTCAGTCATGGCTCGAAGCGATCGTGAAACACCTCCACGGTGAAACCCACCAAAGCGATCTCTACTTCGCCATCGGGCAGGTTCGACGATGTCGTCATCAACGCATCGTGGATGCCCTCCTCTTGCGGATTGAAGCTGAATATCAGACTGCAGTTCGAATCCGGCGCCAGCACCGATCCTGAACAGTCGTCTTCCTCGATGGCAATGGCGCCGGATCCCTTGAGCTCCAGACCCTGAAGGTCCAGATCCGCATCACCGGTATTGGTCAGTGTCACCACATCCGACAGGACCGATTCTCCGACCGGCACCACGCCGAAGTCGACCGAGGTGGGGTCGATGCCCAACCCCGGCGCAATGCCCTCGCCCACGAGTTCGATCACCTCACTGCCAGCGGCTTCCGAGATCACCTCAACCTGGGTGGTGTGGGGACCGGCCGTGTCGGGAGCGAAGGCAAAGCCGAGTTCGCAGGTGGCTCCCGGCTCGAGGACGATCGGAACATCGGCACACTCGTCTGCGCTGTCGCGCGCGAAGGGTGCATCCGGGGCTTCGACCAACGTGATAACGACGTCTTCCAGCCCAGAGTTGATCAGTTGCGCGGTCATCAGCACGGCATCGACATCGAGCGCAACCTCGCCGAACTCCAGCATGGCGGGATCGAGCGCGAACTCCCCCGGTGGCGCTTTGCCGACCTCCAGGTTCACCGGCACCGCAACCAGCATGGCGTGATCATCATTGGTAGCCACACACAACGTGGACTCATATTGCCCCGGACTCAGCGATGAAGCGTCGGCGGTGACCTCGACCTGCACGTCACCGCCACCGGGCAGCGTCCCGGAAACAGGTTCCACAGACAACCAGTCCACCTCGGCGGGCTCCTGGCAGATCGGCAACGGCGTCTTGTGCAGCGTGATGCTGACATCCCACCACTGCATGGTCGCCGCCGAGGTACTGTCCCAGTCATTCACGAAGGTCACGGTCCACTCGCCCTCATCGTCCTGGGCCGGATCGAACACCTCCAGGTGCTCGCTGGCATAGCTGCCGTCGCTGTCGGCTCCCTGGAAATCCCAGTCGATAGAGTCGCAGCCTGGCTCGGTCCCGCTGAAACCGCCGACGACAAACACCGCGCCAGCGGGGGGTTCCAGGCGCATGCACAGATCGGAAGCCCAGGAACCGCTACCACTGATGCCTGCCACGGTGCCATCGAAACTCAGGCCAGTCACCTCGCCGCGGGAGCTCACCCCGCCCGGCAGTGAAACCGTTACTGGATCGCCATTGTTGGCCGGTGAATCGACGGTGAATTCCCCTACCTCCAATACTTCGTCGAGCGACGGGTCACGCCTGCCGGCGTTGAACAGTCGGGATACCGGCTCTGTCTCTATAGTCCAGAAAAGCTTGCCGCCACCCTCGTTCTCGATACTCAGCGTTTCACTGCCCGATTGGCCGGCAAATACTTCGATATCGATCTCCCCTGGGCTGATCAATGCCTGTGGTGCCGGCTCCAGAGCCAGGTCGACGAGAGCGGATCCGCTCTCGTCAACCGCCACCTCGGAAACCGACAGCTCGTGATAGCCGGACCGGGAAGCCACCACGGTGTAGATCCCGGGCAGGATATCGATGCGGTACTCACCCTGATCATCCGTGGTGCTGTCGTGTGGCAGCCCGGCGACAATCTCGATGTGCACATCCTCGACCGGCTCTCCGGTCACTGCATCGGTAACCGTGCCCTCGATGGCCGACTTCTCCAGGCGCGGACGGGTCACGAACAGGCCGCCGGGCTCGCCCTCCATGCCCATGGTGCTGACCAGTACCGTGCCGCTGTCGAAAAACGGAAAATTGCTCCAGGCGCCGAAAAAGCCGGCCCCGTCATGGCGCAGGTGAAAATCGCCGGGAATGACATCCAGGAAAGCCGCTTCGACCAGGACGCCATCGGCGACATCCTCCAGATCGAGAATCCGCAGGCCGGCCGAATAATTGGCCTGATAGCAGAAATTGCCCTTGATGTAGAGGTTGTGGTCGGTGGCGTCCTCGGTGGAATCGAAAATGCCGATGATCTCGGGTTCATGGAGGTCGCCGACATCCCACACGCGGGTGCGGGTGTTATGGCCGAAGTTCAGTTCGTCGAGCTCATCATCGAGCAGGAACTGGGCATGGTCCTCTGTCAGCCAGCCCTGGTGGGTATAGCCAACGCCCGGATAGGTTTCTCGCCCGAGCATCTGCGGACTGCCCTTGTCGGTCACATCGACAATGGTCAGAGTGTCTTCGTTGGATGCGAAACAGATCTCGCGTCCCATGTAGCTCTCATCGGGACCGTGGTAGATCACGCATTGCACATCATGGGTATAACCATCCTCGGCGAAGCAGCCGGCCACCTGGGGATCAACAGGATTACTGATGTCGATGATGTGCAGGCCACCATTGCACTGTGCCGAACCCACCACGTAGGCATAACCGGTGTCCTCGTTGACCTGAATATTGTGGGCATTGCCAAAGCTGTCGTCATGGGCCGTGACCGTGAACTCTACGGGAGGCTCGGAGACGTCTCTCAATTCGCCGAGATCGAACACCTGCAGCCCGTGACCCGATGCTTCACTGACGACAAAGGCATGGTCGGCGTAAACCTTGGCATCGCGCCACAGCGAGGAATCGGTTTGCGTGGGCAGCCGTCCGATATACACCGGGGCCACCGGTTCTGTCACATCGACAAAGGAAATGCCATTGCTGCAGCCCATCAGCGCAAATTCGCGACCGGTCTGCGGATCGGTCCAGCCCCACACATCGTTACCGGTCGAATCGCAACCCATGTCCGACAGCGGCACGAAAGCGGCCAGGTCCACGCCATGGCAATCGAAATCACCGGCTTTCCCATCCACGCACTCCAGGCCCGAAAGGGCCTCCATAGTCGAAAGCACCCGCTCGGGCAGCGGTTGTTGGTGGAATACCGGAACGGCCAGTGCGCCTGGTGCGGTCAGCAGGGTGGCCAGGAGAGCGATTGCCTTATACATGATTAAGGGTCCGATTGACATGACACACGGCACCCCCGGTTGAGCCCGGTCACCCAGGCTCCCTCCGCAACGCAAAGCTTAACAGATGCAGCAAAACACTGAATTAAAGCCCCGAAACCCGGCCCGTTCCCCAATCCGGGTCGAGCGGTTGTGACCTGACCTGCCGAGTCAGGGCAATCGGCTGTCCGTTGCGGCCAGCGCCGAAGCACCGAACAAACGCTCGACCAGTTCGCGGAACTCTCCCCCGATCTCCGCTCGCAACTGCAGTGTCGATCCGTCGGCCGGGTGCCGCATTTCCAGCGCGGTGGCATGCAGCAGCAGGCGATGGCAGCCCAGATGCTGGCGGAACAGGCGGTTGTGGCGACCGTCGCCATAGGTGGTATCGCCGATGAGGTGATGCGAGATGTGCTTGAAGTGGCGCCTGATCTGGTGGCGGCGGCCGGTTTCGGGAAAGGCTTCGACCAGCGAGTGGCGCACGGTTTGGTGTTCGCCCAGGGCAATCGGTAACTCACTGGTCGCCAGGCGCCGGAAGCGGGTGCGCGCCGGCTGGCCCTCATCGGCGCGCTTGTCCTTTTTGAGCGGGTGATCGATCTCTCCCTGCTCGGCCACCCAGCCGCGGGCCACCGCCAGGTAGCGCTTGATCACTTCCTGGGCCATGAACTCCTTGCCCACCGCACTGGCGGTGTCGCGATCAAGCGCAAACAGCAGTAGGCCGGAAGTGGCCCGGTCGAGACGATGCACCGGCCACACCCTCTGCCCGAGCTGGTCGCGCAGCAGCTGCACCACGAACTGTCGATCCGTGCCGAGCCGGCTTTGATGCACCATGATGTCGCAGGGCTTGTCGATGGCGCACAGCCACTGGTCCCGGTAGACGATACGAAATGGCCGGGTGGATTCGGGACTGACCATCATGAGCGCTATTCGGTAACCCGGCGGCAATAGAGCAGGAGAAGCATGAATCGTACCTCATCAAGGTACCGGGTGCCGGGTTGCATGCCGAGGACGTGCCGAGATCTTCACCGCTGGCAAAACAGCGACGAACCATCCCACCCGACCTGCCATTTGGCGCCCGAAAATCACCGTGCCGAGCGCCCAGGAAAATGGGCTGCGCAGGCATTGAAAATGATGCCGCTCAATTCCTCACTCCGGAGGGCCCGAAAAACTTGATCCAAATCAAGCTTGCATAATTGTACCCGCTACTTGCATAATCAGACTTACAGGTTGCGTAAGTGGACCTGAATGACCGGGTCACAAGCCCGGCTGCAATGGAGCG
>SLIA01000135.1 GCA_007135935.1 Wenzhouxiangella sp. | reverse complement strand
AGGGTTCAGGGTTCAGGGTTCAGGGTTCAGGGTTCAGGGTTCAGGGTTCAGGGTTCAGGTTTCCGGGTTCCGGTTTCCGGGATTGGGATGAGCTGCGACGCTCGGAAGTTCCGGTGCCTGTCGAAACGACAAAGCGACAAAACGACCAAACGACAACACCGCGCTTCTTCGCCTTTTCCGGAAACCGGAAACCTGACCCCGGAAGCCGTCATTCCCCTACAAACACCCTCCCGTCGCGCATCACGAACTGTATGTCCATGAGCACGTCGACATCCTCCAGTGGGTCGCCCTCGACCGCGATGAGGTCGGCGGCGAAGCCCTCGCGTAGTTGTCCCAGACGTTCGGATTGGCCGAGCAGCTCGGCGGCGTTGATGGTGGCCGAGCGCAGGGCGTCGGCCGGGCTCATGCCGGCCTCGACCATGAAGCCGAACTCGCGCGCATTCTCGCCGTGCGGACACACCCCGCAATCGGTGCCGAAGGCAATGCGCACACCGGCTTCATGGGCGCGGGCAAAGGTGTCCTGGATCACCGGGCCGATCTCGGCGGCCTTCTCGGCGACCACCGGCGGGAAATAACCCTCCACCTCGGCCTTCTCGGCCACGAACTTGCCGGCCGATATGGTCGGCACGTACCAGGTTCCCCGCTCGATCATCATCTGCTTGATCTCTTGGTCCATGTAGGTGCCGTGTTCGATGGAATGGACGCCGGCACGGACCGCGCGGCGCATGCCGTCGGCACCATGGGCGTGGGCGGCCACGTGCATGCCGTAGTCGCTGGCAGTGGCGATGATCGCCTCGAGCTCGTCGTCGAAGAACTGGGCATTCTCGCCGCTGCGGGCCACGCTGAGCACGCCGCCGGTGGCCGTGATCTTGATCAGGTCGGCGCCGTCCTTGTAGCGCTGGCGCACCGCCTTGCGCGCCTCGGCGACACCATTGATGACCCCGTCGCGCGGCCCCGGGTCGCCCATGATGTCGGACCGCCAGGCATTGGTCGGATCGGCATGGCCGCCGGTGGTGGCCAGCGACTTGGCCGCGGTGAAGATGCGCGGCCCCGGCACCAGGTCGCCGGCAATGGCGTCGCGCAGGGCGATCGTGGCGTTGAACGAATCGCCGAGATCGCGCACGGTGGTAAACCCGGCTTCCAGGGTGATGCGGGCGAAATTGGCCGCGCGCAAGGCGATATCGGCCTCGTTCAAGGTGAAGCGTTGCACATAGGAATCGGAGTCGAACTGCGAGGACAGGTGCGTGTGCATGTCCATCAGGCCCGGCAGGCAGGTCAGGTCGGTCAGGTCGACACGCTCGGCATCGTCGGGCACATCCGGATGCCCACTGACGATCTCACCGACCACGCCGTCTTCGACCACCACCGTATGCGCATCCAGCGTCCGTCCCTCGGCGACATCCACCAACGCCCCGCACTGCACCCACACCGCACCGTGCACCGCACCAGCCAGCCCAAGCCCGACCAGCACACCAGCCACAACCACCATTCCCTTAAAAGCCTTCATCCATTAACTCCATACAAATCGTAGACACTCGAAGCCACCACCCTGGAAAATCAGAACGACCTCGCTCCCGGCAAACCCCATTGGCCCGTTTTCCCGTTCACCCGTTCCCCCTGTTTTCAAGCCAACAACCCCGCCAGCAACAACACACTCATCACCACCAGCCACAACACCAGCACCCGCCACACCATCCGGTGGCCGGCACTCAGACCATCGTCGAAAGCGGCGCCCGACGGCACGATGGCATGGGCGATGCGATCCAGTTGGGACGGCGTTATCAACCAGGCGGGACGCTCGTCGAGCAGCTCTTTCCAGGCCCGCCAGACACGGTCGAGATCGCCGCACAACCCGACCCCGGCCATCATCAGCGCCTGCACCGGCCAGTCGAGCACGATGCGCATGCGCGCCAGCCAGTCTATCTCGGCCGCGCTCAATTCTTCCATCTGCAACGCGCTGCGGTTGAGCCGGTACAGGACCGCACCGGGTATACCCAGCACGACGAACCACAACAGGATACCGAACCAGCGCGACAGAGCCCCGTGAAAGACCGCGGCCGCGGCCTCGTCGGCGCTGCCGTCGAGATCGAGTTGCATCGCCTCGGCGGTCTCGTTGAGGTGAGCCGCGTCCTCGGATTCCTGGCGTGCCAGCAGGGTGGCGACGTCCTGGTCGAGATCACGCGGTCCCAGGGTATAGATGAACGCTGCCAGCGCCAGCAAGACCCAGCCAGCCTTTCCCAGCAGAGCTGTCGCCAGCCAGATCGCCACCACCGGCACGAGAATGCCGGTCAGCAACACCAGGACCATGGGCAGCCAGGCCGGCTCGGAATAACGGGCGCGCGTGGCCCGAACAGGCCACAGCAGCCAGTCGAATTGTCGCCAGCGGCCAACGCCGGTCAGCAGGTGGCTGAGCAGCAGCCCGACAAGCACGATGAGTACGGTCATGGCGCTGTCTTACCATGAAAGCCGGGCTCGATGCCAGCAAGCGAGTCGATTTACGAAAGAACGAGAGGCGGAAAATCAGGCCAGGCCGAAGGAAGAGCCACAGCCGCAGGTCGTCGCGGCATTGGGGTTGCGGATGACGAAGCGCGCGCCCTGCAGGGACTCGCTGTAGTCGACCTCGGCGCCCTCGAGATACTGGAAACTCAAGGGGTCGACGACCAGCGTGACCTCGTCGCGGGTGACGGTTACGTCGCCATCGTCGACTTTCTCGTCGAAGGTGAAACCGTACTGGAATCCCGAACAGCCACCGCCGGTGATGTACACCCTGAGCTTGAGCTCCGGATTGGCTTCTTCCAGGATCAATTCCCGCACCTTGGCCGCGGCGGCGGGGGTGAAAATCATCGCGTCGGGTTCACTCACGTGATTGCTCTCCGGCTGGTTTCTGTCTGCCATTCGACAACGGGAACATGGCGATTGCTCAACAGACTGTCAAGTCTCGGGGAAACAGCGGGCACCTGGCGATCAGGATGATGAAGCGCTAGTGGGTCAATAGAAAAAGAAAGCGGCCTGGAGACCGCTTCAATCGAAATGCCCCAAACCGGACGGTTTCGCACTTTTATTTTTCGGAATCCATGATGTTGTATTTTCATGAATTTTTTGTCATGTGCGCATTGTTTATACCCTGCCAGCCCCGCACGCGTCAAGTTGCGTGTCGCATTTTTGTGAAAGAATACCCCCGTTTTCCGTTCAAAGTTGGACTACCGCATGCTCTGGCTCTCCGCCTTCCACATCATTTTCGTCGTGACCTGGTTTGCCGGCATCTTCTACCTGCCGCGGCTGTTCGTCTATGCCGCCGAAAATCCCGCCGGCGAGCGCTTCGAGCTGCTCAAGGTCATGCAGCGACGACTCATGGGCATCACCCACATCGGCGGCGCGCTGGCCGTGGCCTTCGGCACGGCGCTGCTGGTCGCCGAACCCTGGCACCTGCAATCGGGCTGGATGCACGTCAAGCTGAGCTTCGTCGCCGGCCTGATCGCCTATCACCTCTACTGCTGGAAACTGGTCGGGGTATTCGCCCGCGGCGAGAACCGCCGCAGCTCGAAGTGGTATCGCTGGTTCAACGAGGTACCGGCGCTGATCCTGATCGTGGTGGTGGTGATGGTGGTGGTGAAGCCTTTTTGAGGCGGTGAAAGGTGAAAGGTGAAAGGTGAAAGGAGGGACGGCTGTTTGCCTTCTTTCCTTCCTTGGGGCCAACGGCGAGGTGCCAGCCATTGGCCACCTGAAACAGCCAAAACCACAAATCCCGCCTTTCCTTTCACCTTTCACCTTTCACCTTTCACCTTTCACCTTTTACCTTTTCTCTCGCCATATACAAAGCCGCGATCGAGCGACCCTCGGTGCAGTCGTCGCGTTCGATCAGGCTGACCAGGTCGGCCAGCGGCCATTTGATGACTTCGATTTCCTCGGGTTCGTCGCCGGGCAGGCGCGAGGGATAGAGATCACGGGCGAGGATGACGTGCGTGGTGTGGGTCATGTAGCCCGGCGCCAGGGTCAGGTGCCCCAGTTCGCGCAGTTCGCGGGCGGCGAATCCGCACTCTTCCTGCAGCTCGCGGTTGGCCCCTTCGAGCAGTGACTCGCCCGGTTCCAGCCGGCCCTTGGGCAGCCCCAGTTCGTAGCGATGCACGCCGCAGGCGTACTCGCGCACCAGCAGCACGTGATCGTCATCGGGCATGGCGGCCACGATCACCGCGCCCAGCCCACGGCTGATCAGGCGCTCGTAGACGCGGCGTTCGCCGTTGGAAAACTCCAGGTCGAGCTGTTCGACCCGGAACAGGTCGGCCGGCCGGCGTTCACGCCGGCCATGAATCACCGGCAGGGGTTTTGAATCATCTCGAGTGCTCATGATGCGAGGATAGCAATTGTTCATGCAGACGCGGCGGCGCCGCCAGTACCGAGGTGGTTTCCAGGCCGGGCGGCTGGCCATCGAGGTCGGTGAACACGCCACCGGCCTCGCGCACGATCACGACCAGCGCGGCGATATCGAGAATGTTGACGTCGCTTTCGATGACCACATCCTGGCTGCCGTCGGCCAGCCGGTGGTAGGAGTAGAAATCGCCGTATCCGCGGCAGCGCGCCGCCTCGGACACGATCTGCCCGACCCACGACCAGTGTTCGCTGCGTGCAATCGTGCGCAGGTTGCCGAAGCTGACGTCGGCGCGCTTGAGCGAATCGGTCTCGCCGACCCGCAGCGGCCGGCCATCGAGCCAGGCACCACCGCCCGCCCGGGCCCAGGCGGTTTCGCCGAAAGCAGGCGCGGATGACACGCCAACGACCAGTTCGCCGTCGATCATCAGGGCGATCTGCACCGACCAGAACGGCAGGCCGCGAATGAAGCTGCGCGTGCCGTCGATGGGATCAATCAGCCACAGGCAGCGGTTGTCGCCGTCGCAGCCATACTCCTCGCCGTCGATGGCATGGTCCGGGAAGTGCCGCGCGATGACGTCGCGAATGACCCGTTCGGTCTCGCGATCGGCCACCGTCACCGGGCTTTCATCGGCCTTGGTTTCGACCTCCAGCTCGCCACGGAAATAGCCCATGGCAACGCGATCGGCGGCCTGCGCCGCTTCCCTGGCTACTTCCAGTGCCTTATCAAGATCCACTTTTTCCATTGCTTCTCCCATGCTGCACTCCGCCCTACCAGCCCAGCGCGCCACGCAATTGCAGCCTGACCTGCCCGTCCGGCTGCGCCTGTCCGATGCGCGCAAGCTGGCTGACCAGGTCGGGCCGGTCGGAGCTGGCGCGCAGCCACAGATCGACATCGTAGTACTCGGCATCGACATCGATGCGACCACGCACCTGCACGCTGGCCGGTCGCAGTGACTCGACGCGAACGATCTGGGTACCGTCGCGGCGTTCGAAGGTCATGCCGACTTCGCCCAGCGATTCATGCACAGCACCTTCCAGGCGCGCCTCGCGCCAGATCACCTGGCCGTCGATGTCCGGCGCCTGCCCCGGTACGATCAGGGCGTTTTCCAGGGTCACCTCAAGGTGGCCGCGGGGCCGGGCGTTGATCAGCCAGTAAGTCAGGTCGACCCGATCCAGCGCCACGCGACCCGACACGTCGCTCAGCGCCAGCCCCGAGGCCATCGGTCGCCAGCGCCCTTCGAGCCGCGTGTCGGCTCCCTCGGCGTGCCATCGCCACTGCTGACCGCCACGCCAGGTCCACTCGATCCGCATCGGCGCATGACCGGCTTGTCGCCACTGCGCCTGGCCGGACCAGACCGAACCCTGGACCTGGCCAATACCCTCGGGAACCTCCAGAAAGGACAGCACCACGCGCGCCGGCAAGGTCGCCAGCACGATCAGGGGAATGGCCAGCGCGACCAGCCAGATGATCTTACGCATCGGCCACCAGGGTTACCCGAACATTGACCTGCCCACGCGAGCGCGACCGGTCGACCTGCAACTGCCCGACCCGGATGGGCTGGCTGCGCGACAGACCTTCCAGCCAGCCCATGGTGGCGACGAAATCCGCCCCGTCCAGCCACACCCGCACCTGGCGCTCGCCGGCCGGCTCGATGCGGGTCAGCGCCCCGGCCAGCCCGGCTGCCCGGGCCGTTTCATCGGCCAGGCCCAGCAGGGAACGCTCACCCAGCGATTCGGCGCGCTCGCCGGAACCGGCCTGGCGCAACTGTTCGGCCAGCGGCGCGATGGCATCGAGCCAGTCGAGCAGGGCCTGCTGCTGGGCCACGCGCTCGCGTTCGGCGGTACGGGTTTCGATCAGCGGCTCCCACACCCACACGTAGATCAGCAAGGCGCCCAGAATGGCAGCGGCGATCATCAAGACACGTTGCTGCCGCGCATTGAGATTGTTCCAGTATTCCATCATCCCCCGCCTCCGGTCACGCGAATGCGGCCGCTGGCACCATCCTCGTCGAGGCTGGCCGAACGCACCTCGGCGGCCAGATCCAGTGCACGCAAGCGCTGTTCGAGCTGATCGAGCGCGGCGACATCGGGCGCGCGCAGGGTCAGCTCCAGTTCACCGTCCCGGTAGTTGAGTGCATCGAGCAGGATCCGATCCTGCCCCTCGATCACCGGTGCGGTCTGGCTCATCAGGTCGAGCAGGCCGGCGGCCTGACCGAAACGCAGGCGGGCCAGTTCGCGTTCGGCCTGTTCACGCGGGCGCACCACGCGGCCGACGTCGGGAAACAGCTGTGCGAATCGCTGCTCGATCTCCTGCTGCAGGCGCTCGGCCTCGCGGTCGAGCTGCCGGTTTTCGACCGCGACAAGCCCGATCGCGATGGCCGCGAACCCGGCCGCCAGCCCCGCGACCCAGCGCCAGTAGGTTCGCGCCGCAACCGCCGAACGCGGCGAATACGGGCCAGTGAGCAGGTTGATGCCGGAGGCCGCCGCACCGTCGGCAAGGGTCTGGTCCAGCGAGCGCTGGCCGGCCGGCTCTTCGACGCTGTCGCCATCCAGCCAGTCGGGCTGATCGCCGCCGTACCACAGCACTCGGGCCTCGTCGGACACCAGCCCGGTCAGCAGATCCCCGGCCAGCTCCGGCTCGAAGGTGCCGAAATCGAATTCTCCCCAACGCGCCAGAATGCGTCCGTCGCGCTCGGCCAGGGCAAGCTCACCGTCCTGCCAGGGCAGGCACAAGGCATCGGGCACGATGCGCTCGGCCGGCTGGCCGGCCAGCGGGGTGCAGACCCGGTCCATGGCCGCGCGACCGATGACCACGCAGGCGACCCGGCCGGCCTCGTCGCGGGGGCCGGCAACCACGTGTTCGTCCTCGGCACTGCCGGCCAGGTGTTCTTCGGCCGCCCAGCGCAAAGCCTGATCCAGCCGTCGTGCCGACAGGTCCGGCAACTCGATCTTCAGGCCCGTGCAGGTGCCGGCATCGACCAGGACGACCTGGGAGCGATCCGACGGCCAGTCCGGCTCGTCGGGATGGCAGCGTCCCGACTTGATCGTGCGACCACGCCCGTCGAGCAGCGCCCAGCGCCACTGGTCGCCGAGTGCGTGTATAAGCAGATTGTCCGAACTCGATCGTGCCATCCTGGATAATTGACTCAGGGCACACCCTGGCTGAAATACCGGAATTCATCATAACCCGCTGCCGCTGCCGTCAACAGCCGGAAGTAGTCGCGCTCGATACCGTCGAGCACGATGCGCGACTGGGCCAGGAACCAGCGACTGTCGGTGGTCAGAAAGCGTTCGCTGCCGGGCTGGGCCAGCGGCTGGATGATCGGATGCTCGAGGAAGGCGCTGCGGCTCATGAACGGACCGTCGGCCATCAGGCGCCGGGCCTGGTCGTCATCGAGCTCGGAAAACAGGCTGGCGACCACCGCCGGCGGGGCGGTATTGATGTTGATCACCAGCTCCGGCTCCGGCAGCGCGGTCACCAGCCCCGACAGCTCCTCCCAGGCCTCGTCGTCCACGCTCCTGAGCCAGCGCAATTCGCTGGCATGCGCCAGCGGCACGCCGGCGGTGCGATAGGGCGGACTCAGACGCATGTACCAGTCGTCGGCCGCACTGCCCGGCCGCGGCATGCTCGCGCCTTCCAGCCAGTCGGCCAGTTCTTCGGCGATGGCGGCATTCAGGCCCAGACGGTCGAGCAGACGCGCAAAGGCATCCCGTGCCGTGGCCGCATGAGCGGTATCGGGATGAGCCAGGGCATTGACGTTGAAGCGTGCCTGCTGGTCGAGCAGGCGCCCCTGGATATGGCCGCCGGGCACATCGAACGGTTCGGTCCAGGTGCCGTCGAGCACCGTCGGATCGATCTCGCCGGCCTGGGCGCGCCTGAGGGTTTCACTGGCCAGTGCCTCCATGCCCTGAGCGTACTGCCAGGCCCGCTCGGTCGCCAGCAGTGCCTCGGTACGTGCCATGGCACGCTGACCGCGCTCGATCAGCGACAAGGCAATGACCGTGGCCAGCGCCACCGCCAGCAAGGCAATCAACAGGGCGCCGCCGCGCTGACGACTCGATCCAGGTGTGCTCATTGCAACACCACCAGGCGGCGGATGCGGCCGAATCGGTCCGACTCCAGGGTGACTTCAACAGCCGCCGGCAGCTGCGCGATCTCGTCATCGCCCGATGGCCACTCATCGCGCCAGCGACCCTGCCGGTCGCGGTAACGAAACTCGATCTGCCTCACGCTCTCCAGCAGGGTTTCATTCCATTCCTGGCTGGCCGGTACGCGATCGGTCACCGGCCAGCTCAGCCGCTGCAATTCGTTCTGGGACAGTTGCCAGGCAAAGCGCTGCAGCGTACCCCGACGCTGACCGGCCGGATTGGCCCAGCCGGCCCGCGTGCCGGCCAGCCGGATCCGCTCACCGGCCAGGGCCGGTTCGTGGCGACCATCGGGTCCGCGCACCGGTCGCGTGGCGAGCTGGCGCAGATCGCCGTCGAGCCGTGCCAGTGCCGTCTGCAACTGACCGAACTCCGCAGACCGCTCGCGGTGGTCCATGGCCGCGCGGCTCAGACCATCGAGCGAGATATAGGCGGCGGCAGCGAGAAAGGCGAACACGGTCACCGCCACGATCACCTCGATCAGGGTGTACCCCCGGCACGGCATGAGACCCGCCACCGGCCCGTTCATCGGGGCAGAAAACCGGTGTGGGTGAGCATCGGCTCGCGCCGTGCCGACGAATCGTAGACCGCTACATCCACGCGCAGGAGCTGATCACCCGGTGCCGGCTGAATCAGCATGTCCCAGTGCCAGTCGCGCCCGCCCATCGTGCTTACACCCTGGCGGGTGCCGGTCTCGATGCCCGACTCCAGACGCAGCTCGGAGAGCAGATTGTCGGCCACCCAAACGGCCAGGGTGCGTTCTTCGAGGTGGAACTGGCTGTCGATGGCCTGGCTGCCGGCACGCGCCAGCGCGGCGACGGCCACCGCAACCACCACCAGGGCAATGAGCACCTCCAGTAAAGTGAACGCGCGCGCGCATTTCATCGGCGAAGCTCCACGTCGAGCCGGCCCAGCCCGTGCCCGTTTAGATCGGCACGCAGGCCACCACCTTCCAGGGTCAGCGTGAACAGACTGAGCTCTCCGAGCGGATCGCACCACAATTGCGGCGCATCGGGCTCGTCGGACAGGCGCGAACGGTAGCCGGCCACATCCAGTGTCGGTTCGACCTCTCCGTACCAGGAACGCGGCCGGTCTATGCCGTCGCCGGTCAGAATGACCCAGCCGTCGCTGGCCGACTGCCAGAAATCGTAGCCTTCCCCGGTGATGCGAATGCCGCGCGGTCGTGACTGAAACATGGCCTGCTCGCATTGCGCCTCGATCAGGGCGGCCAGGCGTTCAAGCTGTCGCTCGGGGTCGGCATCGGAGCGCCAGTCGCCCATGCGCAACACCACCAGGCCAACCATGACGGCACCGATGGCCACGACCACCAGCACCTCGAGCAGGGTAAAGCCGCTTGACGTGACGCCTTGCCTCACCCGCGCCCGGTTACAGATTCCAGTTGCCGATCTCGGCATCCTTGCCCTCGCCGCCGGGCATGCCATTGGCGCCGTAGGACCAGACATCGATCTCGCCGTTCACGCCGGGATGCAGGTACTGGTATTCACGCCCCCAGGGGTCGGTCGGCAGGCGATCAAGGTAACCACCGGGGCGCCAGTTGGGAGCCTCGGGCTGACCGGAAGGCTGACGCACCAGCGCCTCCAGCCCCTGTTCGGTGGACGGATAGGTGTGGTTGTCGAGCCGGTACATGTTCAGGGCCGTGACCAGCGCCTGCACATCCTGCTTGGCGCGCGTGACCATGGCGCGATCGGGCTCGTCCATGACCCGCGGCACGACCACGGCGGCGAGGATTCCGATGATGACCACCACCACCAGGATCTCGATCAGCGAGAAGCCGCGCACACGGCTGACGGGAAAACGTGTCATTGTCGGTGACCTTTGACTACACTGGTTGCAGTAAACGTTCATCATACGCCGATCAATCATTTGCATGAATACCTGTTTGCGGGGAACGGCAACATGACCCGGCCGGTCCGGATTTACACGACCGGCCCGCTCGAGGCCGGCCAGGCGGTTGACCTGGAAGCGCAGCCCGCGCGTCACCTGGTCAAGGTGCTCAGGCGCCGCGCCGGCGACCCGGTGGTGCTGTTCAACGGCGACGGCCACGAATACCCCGGCACGATTGCGGATAGCCGGGCGCCGGAGCACTGCCGCGTCGACGTCCTCTCGAAAGCATCACCGGCCGTCGAATCGGCGCTGGCCATCACTCTGGTCCAGGCCATCGGTCGCGGCGAACGCATGGACTGGACCATACAGAAAGCCTGCGAACTGGGCGTGGCCGCCATCGTGCCGGTGTTTACCCAGCGCACCGAGGTGAAACTTGACGGCAAGCGCGCCGCCAAACGGCTCGCTCACTGGCAGGGCGTGGCCGTCGCCGCCTGCGAACAAAGCGGCCGGGTGCGCGTTCCGGCCATCGGCACTCCAGTCGAATTGACCGCGCTGGTGCCGGAAATATCCCCGCGCTTCTATCTCGACCCGACCGCAAGCCGTTCGCTGCCGGCCATCGAGCATCCGGCACGACAGCAGGCCATGCTCGTAATCGGACCCGAAGGCGGATTGGCCGACCACGAAATCGAGTGGCTGAAACGGCAGGATTTCGAAGGCCTGCGCCTGGGTCCGCGCGTGCTGCGCACCGAGACCGCCGGCCCGGCCGCCATTGCCATCCTGCAGTCGCTGTTCGGGGACCTGCGATGAACTACGCCATCCGTCGACGCCTGGTTCGCGGTCGCCGCTGGCTGGTCGACCACGACAACCGCACCACCTTCACCATCCTCTACATCACCCTGGCGCTGGTGCTGTCGATGGCCATCTCGATGTTCTGGCTGGTCGCCGTGGTCGCGGCTCACGGGATCATCGAGTTCTGGGCGCTGGGCCGCAACGGCATTGATGACCGCCGACTCGGGCGCACGCTGTGGCACATCAGGCTCGATATCGCGCTGGTACTGGCCGCGCTGTGGCTGGGCCTGTACATCGACCTGCTGTTCGGTGTCGCCGGCCTGAGCGCGGCCGCGCGCACCGGAGCGCAGGCCACCGCCCGCTTCGTGGCCTGGCAGCGCACCATCCGCGGCGTGCTGCTGGCCGCCGACGAAGCCGCGCTGGCAGCCAAGGCCGCACTGGGCGGCAACAGCAAGGACGAAGGCCCGACGACCATGAAGCGAGCCATCCCCCCGCGCCCCTGGCGCCAGCGCTGGAGCATCGGCGACTGGCTGACCATGGGCTCGATCGCCGTCTTGCTGGTCATGATACTGACCGCGCCGCTGATGACCGACCACAGCATCACCGAGGCCATCGCGATCCTGGCCGAGGATTTGCATCCGTGGCCGTATTGATGGGTTCAGGATGAACGGGTAAATGGGTGAATGGGTGCGCTGACTACGCACTGCGGGACTGACCACTGACCACTGACCACCGATAACCAATAGCAGCTCTCCGCAATCCACTCACGAGGTCGCCAGAGCGATGCGCATGGCCGATCGACACGATTTCCATTAACATCCCCGCTGGTCCAATCACCAAGGGGAGTGCCCCATGCCCAGAATCGTGACTTTTTCGATCACCGTGCTGATGATGCTGCCGCTGGCGGCGGTCGCTGACGTTCAACCAATCGAGTACAACGCCGAGGAACTGGTCGAGCAGGCCGTCATCGGCGAAATCTCGCAGCCGGCGATGCGCGAATCCATTTACCGCGTCAAGGCCGACGGTTCGGTGGCCATGGTGCCGGGCACCGGTTCGATCACCTACAACTACCGCACCGGCGACTCGGCGATCGACATGGCGGGCAACCATGTCGAACCGGCCGT
>SLIA01000147.1 GCA_007135935.1 Wenzhouxiangella sp. | reverse complement strand
TCCCGGTCATCTCAGGTCCCCAGGGGACTTCCACCCCCACGTCACTTCCCGCTTCGGTTTCCCTCCACGGTTGAAAGCGCCAGTCCATGGCGCTTCGCGCCATGCCTGGCGCACATAAAAAAAGACCCCGGCCGAAGCCGGGGTCTCGGGTCTGCCAGCGCCGGTTAACGGGACGCTGTCAATTCGGTCGTGAACGACGCGCCGCCCATCTCCGGCGGCAGGTTGCCCTCAACCCGAATCACCTGGAATGGTGAGTCCGAATTGACCCAGATTACCTGATCGCCGCCTTCATCGTCCAGCGCCGACAATTCCACGCGCCAGGTTCCGAAGCTTCCGGCATCGACCTCGATGGTCTCGCGTTCGGTCACCGCGAGGTTGAAATAGCGCACCCTTTGCTGCATGCCGATCTCGGTAAAGCGAATCGGTGTCCGGTACCCCTCGGCCAGCGGCAGGGCTGAAAGGACGACTTCCAGGGCGGCTTCACCGCCATAGATCGGTGCGTCCAGCTCGATGTCGATGGGGATCTGCTGGGTGCCGGCATCGATTTCCCCGCTTACGCGGCGGCTGTCGAAATCGATGCTGATGGTGGCCGGGCCCTGCTCGGCGCGACGCTGGATCGGCCTGAGCGTGCGCGCATCGACCAGCTGGCGGTCGGTGGCATCGCCCATCGGCGAGCTCGAGGTGGAGACGATCTCGAAGACATTGCGGCCATCGAGTTCGGTGCGCTTGATCTCGCGCGTTGCCGGAATCTCCATGTCGCTGCCCTGGATCGTCAGCCGGGTAACGTATTCGAAGCGTCCCGGCTCGATGCGGTCGGCCTCCACCGGTGGCAGGGGGCGGGTGCGGGCAGCGGCCAGTTCGTCGGCCAGGTCGGGCAACTCGACGGTGTCGACGTCCACGGTGATGTTGGCCAGGCGCTCGCGGATGTTGTCGGCCATGTCGTCCTGGTAGCGTCCGCCGAGGTGGCTGGCGAGGAACTCCTCGGTGCGCGCGAACATGGCCATGCGGTTTTCCAGGCCGCGGAAGCCATGCCCCTCGTCGGGGGCGACGATGTATTCCACCGGCAGTTCGCGCTCGCGCATCGCGATCACGATCTGGTCGGCCTCGGCCTGCCTGACGCGCGGGTCATTAGCGCCGTGGATGACCAGCAGCGGGTTGGCGATGTTGTCGACATGGTTGATCGGCGACTGGCGCTCGAGCTGCTCGCGGCCTTCCTCGGTCTCCGGGTCACCGACTCGGCGGATGAACATCTCGCGGATCGGGCCCCAGTAGGGCGGAATGGAGTTGAGCAGCGTGACGATGTTGGACACCCCGACGATGTTGACGCCGCAGGCGTAGAGATCGGGCGTGAACACCATGCCGGCGAGCGTGGCGTAACCGCCGTAGGAACCGCCCATGATGCAGACCCGTTCGGGGTCGGCGATCCCCTGTTCGATGAGGTACTGGACGCCGTCGGTGATGTCGTCCTGCATGGCATCGCCCCACTCGTTGTTGCCGGCGTTGAGAAACGCCTTGCCGAAGCCCGACGAACCGCGGAAGTTGGGTTGCAGCACGGCATAGCCCCGGTTGGCCAGGAATTGCACCTGGGCGCGGTAGCCCCAGGTATCGCGAGCCCACGGACCGCCGTGAATCAGCGCGACCACGGCCAGATTGTCGGGATCGGCACCGCGCGGGACGGTCAGGTAGGCGGGAATTTCCAGACCGTCGCGGGCGGTGTAGCGGATCGGCTGCATCTCGGCCATCTGGCCGGGATCGATTTCCGGACGTCCACGGTAGAACTCCTCGACCGTGCGTTCTTCGCGGTTGAACAGGTAAACGGTGCCGGGGTCGACATCGCGCGACAGGCTGACCAGGGCCAGTCGTTCATCGGCCGTCATCGAGCTCAGGCTGATTTCGCCTTCGGGCAATTCCTCGCGCAGGAACTCGAGGTCGGCGGCAAAGTCATCGTCATGCGGGTAGATGCGCGGGCGGTCGCCGACGTAGACGGTGGCCAGCAGCTCGTCGGTGGCCGGCGAGAAGATGGCGCCGCCGAAATCGACCTCGCCTTCGGGGTCGCGCTCGAACAGCTCGACGTCGCCACTGGACAGGTCCATGACGTAGAGCCCGATCAGGTCCACGTCCTCGCCCTTGTTGGACTGGAACCAGACCCGGTCGCCGTCGGGGTGGAAATTCAGCGGTCCGCAGGTTTCCTGCCAGGAGCACTGGAAGACCGACTCACCCAGTTCGCCGTCGGTTACGCGCAGCACCTCGGTGCCGCCGTCGCTGGTCTGGCGGGTGGCCAGTCGGATATTGCCCTCCAAGTCGGCGGTCCAGCCGGCGATGTTGTCCTCGTTTTCGATCAGCAGCTCGCGCTCGCCGGTGGAAATCGAAACCGCGTAGACGTCGTGCAGGGCCGGGTCGCGGTCGTTGAGACCGACCAGGATGCGGTCGGGCGTGGCCCGCGGAAGTGAGTAGATCATGGCCCGCACCCCGTCAACGTCGGTCAGGTTGCGCGCCGGCGGCACTTCGGCGCCCTCTTCGGGCTCGGCGGTCACGTCTACGGCCCAGACGTGGAAGTTCTCGTCGCCGCCACGGTCCTGCACGTACAGCACGTAGCCGGAGTCCCGACTCCAGAAGTAGCCCGGCACCGGGCGATCGTCGGCCGTCAACGGCCGAGCGTCGTCGAAGGACTCGCCCTTGCGCTTGATCCAGATGTTGCGCACATCGTCGTAAGGGCGCATGAAGGTGACGTGTTTCCCGTCGGGCGAGAGCTGCGCACCGGAGATTTCGGGGTCGCCGAAGAACAGCTCGCGGTCGAGCAGTTCGGGCAACTGGTCCAGGTAAGGCAGTGCCCCGGCCCGCTCGGCCAGTGCCTGCCCCGACAGTAGAAGCGCGGCCAGTACAGCCGACAGAATGATGCGGGTCTTCTTGCTCATGTTGTCTCCGTGGATGAAAGTGTAATCTTTGACCGGTAGGGTAGATATCGCATCGAACTGCCAGTGGTATGCGATGCGCGGCGATTGCGGCGCCTGTCCGATCATGTCTCTGCTCCCCGGCCATGATTGCGCCGACCGGGATAATCGCACTCGGAGTTTGACGGGTATCACTTTATCGCCTCAAATATCAGGATCAAATAGGCCAGAGGTCACGTCCGGTTGCATACAGTCTTGGCCGCCGGGCTCCCGAATCCCGACAGGAGACCAAAAATGAACAGCACGCTGATTCCGCTTGCGCCCGGTTGCGAGGAGCTCGAGGCGGTCACCGTCATCGACCTGCTCAGGCGCGCCGACTTCGATGTCGTCACCGCCGGTCTGGTCGATGGGCCCATCATTGCCAGCCGCCGCACGGTGCTGGTGCCCGATGTCTTGCTGGTCGACATGGCCGACCAGTTATTCGATCTCATCGCCCTGCCCGGCGGCCTGCCCGGTGCCGCGCACCTGGCCGAGAGCAAGGTGCTCGGACGCATGCTGGTCGAACAGCACGAACGCGGCGGCTGGATCGGTGCGATCTGTGCCGCGCCACGGGTGCTGGCCACCCATGGCCTGCTGGCTGGCCGGCGAGTCACCTCGTTTCCCGGAGCGCTCGACGAGTTCGATGGTGGCTCGTTTCAGCGCGTCGACGAGCCGGTGGTCATCGATGGCCACATCGTCACCTCACGCGGGCCGGGCACGGCCATGGACTTCGCGCTCACCCTGATCGAGTGCTGCGCGGGGCGTGAGCGCCGCGCAGCAGTCGAGGGGCCGTTGCAGCGCCCCTGACCTCGCCGCTCGTTGCTCTCGGGCCGTGACCATCGACACTGGAGCGGCCCTGTCGAGTCGGTTAGTCTTGTGGGCTCTGCCGCCATGACCTTGGGGAGCGCCATGCACCGTATCGTTTTCCGGATTGCCTGTTTTTCCGCCCTGCTGGCTGGTCTTGTGCCGCTTGTGTTGCAGGCCCAGGATACCGATGAGTTCATCATGGTACCGGCCGAGCTGGTCGGCACCGCGCCGCTGCCGCCGCCGGTCGACGGCGATTACGAGTGGCTGCGCCAGGCCGAATACGACACCGTCATCTGCCCGTTTCGCGGCCGCATCGACTACGGCCCCGGAGAGATCGAGTGCGGGCTGATCCAGGTGCCGGAAAACCGTGAGGTCAAGGGCAGCCGCACCATCGAGCTGCACTTCGTGCGCATCAACGCGCGCGGTGAAGACCATGAGGGCAACGAGGTCGAGGTGCGCGACGACCCGGTCATCTACCTCACCGGCGGTCCCGGCGTGAAGGTCGAGGGCTATGTCGAGCGGCTCAAGGACCACCGTGTTGCCGCCAGACGCGATCTCTATATCCTGGAACAGCGCGGAATCGGCTACTCCGGCGACTTCTGCCCGTTTTTCGCCGACCGCAATCGCGCCGACTTCATCCGTCCCGATTTCGTCGACAGCCAGCGCGCCATGTTCGACCAGGCCCGCGCCTGCATCGAGGGCGCGAAGGCACGCGGCGTCGACGTCACCGGCTACCACACCTTCGAGAATGCCCGCGACCTCAAGGCGCTCAGGCTGGCACTGGGCCTGGACGACTGGAATGTCTGGGGCATTTCCTACGGCTCGGTGCTCGGCCAGGCCTACATGAAGGTTGACCCCGACGGCATCCGCGCCGCGGTCATCGATGCCATCGTACCGCTGGACCTGCATGATCTGATGCGCATTCCGCACTGGCACGAGCGCAATCTCGACATGCTGTTCGCGGCCTGCGAAGACCAGGCCGCCTGCGCCCGCGCCTTTGGCGACCTGCGCGAGCGCTACATGGCCGCGATCGAGGCGATGAGCGACGAACCCGTCGCCCTGGAGGTCGAGGCCGATGAACGCTATCCCACCGGCCAGGCCTACATCTTCCAGGACCTGATTGCCGGACTGCCCTTCAGCCTGCTCTACGAGCAGTCCACCCACCCGGCCATTCCCGCCATCATCGAGGGGCTCACCCGGGCGGTGGAACGCAATGACCAGCGCTTCTTCCGCGCCATCGCCCTGGCCGAGCAGGACGGCGGATTCGGGGTCAGCATGGGCATGTCCACCGCGGTGCGCTGCCTGGATGGTTACGTGGAGCGCTGGGCCGAGGCCGCGCCGGGCGACTTCCGCGACTACCCCACCCTGGCCCACGCCTTCGGTGCCTTGGAGGTCATTGCCGAGGCGCCGCAGTTGTGCCGCGAAGTCGGCCTGGCCCCGCGCGACCCGGCCCAGTTCGAGCTGGTTCAAACCGACCTGCCGGTGCTGGTGGCCAATGGTGCCTGGGATCCGATCACGCCGGTGCCGCTGGCCGAGTACATCATGCCCGGCTTCGCCAACGGCGAACTGGTGGTGTTCCCGCACGCCGGCCACGGCCCGACCCGCTCGCTGGACTGCGCCGGCGACCTGCTCAATGATTACTTCGACGACCCCGCCGCCGAGCTTGACCGCGAATGCATCGAGCACGGTGAAGAGGCCGCCGAGTACATCGCGCCGTATTTCCGCAGCCGGGCGGTCACCCGCGGCATCGTCATGCACGCCGAGAAAGAAGACCGGTTGCGTGGACACATGACCTGGGGCGGTGTGTCCGCCGGCCTGTCGCTGGCAGCCGTGGTCGTATTGCTGTTCGGCTGGCTGTCGCGTCGCCTGGAAGGCCGCAGCCTGACCCCGGCCGGCGGCTCGCGCTTCCTGATGTTCCTGGCCGCTGCCGCGGCCCTGACGCATGTCGCCGGCCTGGGGGCCGCGGTGCACGCGACCAGTGAGATCACCGAGGCCATGCTGCTGTTCGGCATGGTCTCGTGGGCGCGCTGGTTCGCCTGGCTGGGACCATTGTCCGCGGTGCTGGGCATGCTCGCCCTGGTCCAGGGCTGGCGTTACCGCCCGGCGATCGCCGCGGCTCCGCGCATCGGCCTGCTGCTGGCGGGCCTGGCGGTGATCAGCCTGTCGATCTTCACGCTGGTCTGGGATCTCTGGCCGGTGTGATCCGGCCACTGATCAACAGCCCCTTGCCGTCTGGGCGGGGGGCTGTCGATTCAGTTGATTGAGCCGACTCAGGCCGATTCCAGCTGCCAGCGCGGTTCCCGGTCGTCGTCGCACCACAGGTGCCAGCCCAGACCGGGCGGCGGATGGCCGTCCTTGCCGGTCAGCACGACCAGTGTCAGGGGCGCCAGGCCCAGAACATGCTCCCACTGGGACTGGCTGCTGGGTTCGATTTCCACACCCAGGGCATCGAGCGCCAGCTTGTCCGAGAACTCCAGCCACTCTTCCTCGCTGCCGTCTTCGGGCAGGGTGAGGATGAGAACGTCTTCGCTGATCGTGTGGCCGCCTTCCCGAAACAGGCAGACACTGCGGTGACCGGGTTCGAGCAGCAGGCGCGGCAGACGCGTGACCAGGCTGCGCGCCGCCTGTCCGGTCGGGCTGCGCACGCCGATGGCGGCCCGACCGGAACGAGCCGACTCCCGCAGGCTGGCGATGATCGAAGCACCCGGCAGGCCAGCCAGCTCGTTTTCCTGCTCGCGCAGGGGCTCGAACAGCAGATCGTGGCCGCCGGGTCCGGACAGACTGGTGACGGTCACTGCCGTGGGCGAGTGGTCCGGGCGTACGCTGGCACGCCACTGACGCAGGCCGTGGCCGGGCAGCAATTGCGAGGGCGGGGGTGAGAGCAGACGGTCGAGAAACACCAGCCAGTTATGCATCAACGGATGACGCTGCACGCCGTTGCCGTTGTCGATCCAGCCGATCACCAGGTCGCGACGCACGCTCAGGCCCCACCGATTGGCACTGGGAGACGAGGCCAGGGTCCAGAAGGCTTCTGCCGACAATACCCGCTCGGCCTTCTCGCGCACCGGTTCGAGCTTGTAGACCTGACGGATGGCGTCGCGCACCACACGTGGCGAACACAGCGCCAGCTTGACCGACAGTCCGGTGCGCCGCGAGATCTGTTCGGCCAGGCCGGCCTTGAGCGGCGAGTCCACCAGCAGGGTCAGCCAGCCGTCCTCGCGCTGAATCGGCATGGCGTTGTGGCGCTGGGCCCAGACCGGCGGTACCAGGCCGGCAACTTCCGGGTCGATGTTGTCCACATCGGGTACCACGTAGGGCAGGTTGGCCTGGGCGGCCAGGCCGAAGTCCAGCTCTTCCTGCTCGACGATGCCCAGGTCGACCAGCGCCTGGCCGAAGTACCCCCCCTGGATGCGCTGGTGCTCAAGTGCGCGCTCGAGATCCTGCTCGGTCAGCCTGCCCAGTTCGAGCAGCAGGGTGCCGATATTGCGTTGCTGGCCATTGTCTTCCATGCGGGCGATTCGGTCTGCTGGTTGGAATCAACATACCGCAACGGCCCGATGTCGGCAATCAGGTTGCCGCAAACCGGCTCAGCCGGCCGAATCCGGTTGCGGCGCAGCCGGCCCGGTCACCGGTGTGACGTCCTCGGCCTCCATGCGCAGGTAGCGATCCAGATCGCCGCGAATCTCGGGGACGATGTCTTCGATATGGGTGATGCGCATGTAGAAGATCGAGTAATAGATCACCTTGACCGAGGTGGTCACGCGCTCGAGCACGACGCTGCCGAGCTTGCCGATCCACAGCGCAATCAGCAATGGCAGCCACGAGAAGTGCATGACCTCGGGCAGGAAATCCACCGCGACCTCGTCGAGCATCTGGCGGATGTCGCCGACATGGAATGCGGCCACGCTGTCGCCGACCACCAGCCCCAGTGCAATGGCACCGACGATGAGCAGGAAATAGATGGGCGCCATGATGGTGCCGACTGCCCGTGCGGCAATGTCGATGCCGAACACGCCGGTCAACGTTTCCGGGACATTGTCCTTGAGCACACGCATGCGGCCGATCCCCTCGCGGATATTGCACCCGTCGACGGCGGTGGTCGGCAGCAGATAATGGTTGACCAGGTCCCAGACCTCTTCGATGCCGCGCATGAACAGTCGCACCAGTCGACCGGCATTGCCGTTTTTTCGGGCCATGGCCAGCATCCAGGTCACCAGCATGTCGATCAGCGCAATGCGCCGGGCGGTCGGGCGCAATTCCCGTACCCGCGCCTTGGCCTCGTCGGCGTTGCGGTTGCGGCCCTTGAGCGCCTCGCTGACCAGCCAGCTCTGCCGGAGCTCCTGGCGAACGAAGTAAAAGAACTTGTAGAGGAACATCAGCACGGAGGCGCCGATGAGCACGCCGGCCGCGCCATAGGCGCCGATGACGATGGCGAAAACGCCGGCGAAGAACAGCGTGGCCATCACCATGCCGTAGATGGCCATGCGAACCCAGGGCCTGAGAATGCCGGGGTCACGCCCGACAATGGTAAACGTGTGCTTGAGCAGGTAGGCCAATTGGCCGAGTCGCTCGCCGATGCCCGGCTTTCGCAAATGTTGCTGCATGGTGTTGGTCCCTTAAGAATCTGGATTTTGCTGGTTCGGTCCTACCCTACGGAGCATCGTCGGCAAAAGTGTCATCGACCTGGTGGCGATGCCTGTAACCGAAGCATCCGCATCACTCGTCAGGGTAACCGCCGTGAGATGCAAGAGCCTGTCCGATCAGCTTATCGAAGCGAGGATCATCGCGCAGGGGATCGAGGACATCGGGGTAGAGAAAGTGCACCGCCAGGGCGGGCCAGTAGCCCCATTCCTCGATGTCGACGAAGATCTCCATTGCCTGGCATGCCTTGCCCAGGCCGGCCTTGACCAGGCCGATGGCGAATGTGTCCCCGCTGGCTCGAAGGTCGTCGAGGATCTCGCGTGCCCGGTCCGGCTCGCCATGGTCGATATAGGCCAGTGCCAGAGTGGCTTTCGGACCCTGCCCGGCCCAGGCGGCGGTCAGTCCCTCGAGCAGTTCGATCGCGCCCCGGTCACCGAGATGGTAGAGGGCCAGTGCCTTGTAGAACGGGTAAGTGGTGAAGGCCAGCTCCATGTCGCCGGTCCGCTCTGCCGCGGCCAGGGCAGCCCGATGGTTGCCCGTGCCGATATGTCCCAGCAGCAGGTTGGAGACCGCCTCGGGGGACATCGGATCGAGTTCGACGGCACGCTCGGCATTGGCCAGGGCCCTTTCCGGCTCGCCCAGCACGAGCAGGGTCCAGGCCAGCCAGTTGTAGGCCTCGGCATAGCCGGGGCGCAGGGCCACTGCCCGTTCGAGCGACTCGATGGCCGCGGCACCATTGCGCGTGGCGGTGTTGAGCAGGCCGAGCGAAGCGTGCGCTTCGGCCAGCTCCGGGTCCAGCTCCAGGGCCGTTTCTATGGCGGCTTTCGCCTCCGGCAGGACCTCCTCGTGCTCGGCGTAGCCATAGTCGTAGAGCAATGTCAGCGCATCGGCCAGGCCGACCCGGGCCAGTGCGAAGTCTTCGTCGCGCTCGATGGCCTGGTGAAAGTGCGTCGTGGCCTGGTGCAGGGCCGGGGCGGTTCGCAGGTCGGTAAATGTGCGTCCCTTGATGTAGAGAGCGTAGGCATCCAAATTGTCAGTCGGTTGGAACCGTTCAGGTGGGTGGCGTGGACCGAGTTCGGCTGCCAGGTAGCCAACGATGTCTTCGATCAGTTCGGCCTGAATGGAGAACAGGTTCTCGGCCGTCAGCGTTCGTCGGTAGGTTTTGGCCCATGCATGGGTGTCATCGCGGCCATCGATCAACTGCGCGTTGAGCTGCACCTCGGCACCGATCTGCTGAACGGCTCCTTCGAGTATCCAGACCACGCCCAGCTGCCGTGCTATTTCGGGGATGGTCTCCACCGTGTCGCGGTACTGCCGGACCGATGTGCTCGAAATGACCCGCAGATCCTCGATGTCCGACAGGCGCGTCAGCAGATCGTGGTGCAACCCATCGGCCAGCGGAAGCACCGGCTCAACACCAATCTTCTCGAAGGGTAGAACGGCGATCGAGTGCTCCGTGATCACCGCTTCGGGATCGGGAACCAGCAGCCAAAATCCGGCGGCAACCAGAATTGCGGCAAATATGGCCGTGCCGGCACGAGCAACCCAGCCGGGACGCCGCGTGGGCGACGCTGCGGTTGACGCGTCGTCTTCGGCCGGCGCGATTGGAGACACGGCGACAACAAGCCGATACCCCCGCTTGGGAACAGTTTCTATGAAACGTGGTTGGGCGGCTGAGTCATCGAGCGCCCGGCGCAGCTCGGCGATGCACTGGGTGAGCGCATGGTCAGTGACGACTGCCGGTGCCCACAATTGTTCATTGAACTCATCGCGGCTGACCACGCGCCCGGACTGCTCTGCCAGGTAGAGCAGCACTGCCATGGCGCGCGGGGTCAGGTGGGCCTCGCCGGCCGGCCCCGTGACCCGGCTTTCCTCAGGCAGCACTTGCCAGTCGCCCAGTTGGAAGCCCCGGTTCAAGTCCATGATGCTCTGGCCTCTCAGTCGATGACCATGAGCTCCAGTCTACCTGATTGAATTCCCGGGGGTCCCTGGCGTACCGACCGCCGGCGGTGTGTGCTTACATTTCTCTCAGGAAAGTCTCAACCGATTCTCAGGACTTCCCGGCCCTGGTTCTGCAGGCTGGAAGCATCCGCCATCTGGCGGTGATATCCAGAACATCTGTGCAGGAGGCGCTTATGAATATCCGAGTTGGCAAGACATTCTTCATCCCCGTTGCGGTCATCGCCATGATGGCTGCTCCGATGCTGGCGACGGCCGAACCGGCCGGAGCTCATGGCCAGGGACACGGGTCCTTGCCGAATCCCGAGGGGACCAACGTGCTCGAGGTCATCACCCGCCATCCGCCCATGGCCGATGCCCATGCGCATTACGAGTTCGTGCTTTCCGACGAGGTGATTCCGGCGGGCTGGACGACGATCCGGATGAGCAATCATTCCAGTTCCACGCACTTCGGCTACATGGTGCGCGTGCCCGATGATGTGGCCGACATTTCTGTCGAGGAATACATGGACGCGTTGTCATTGCCGTTTCAGGATGCCTGGGATCCGTACTTTGCCGGAGAGATCGACGTCGGGGGATTTTTCGATGTGCTGCTGCCCGGAATGCCCGAATGGTCTGCCGACAGCGTTCCCAGCAGTGGGCCGGGGTTCACCGGCGGCGGGGTGAGCAGCAGCATGACCGTGTATCTGGAACCGGGGACCTATTTCATCGAGTGCTACATGCTCGATACCGAAGGCGTATTCCATACCACCCACGGCATGGTCGAGCGCCTGGTGGTCGTGGACGATCCCAACGGCGAAACCTCCGAGCCCCATGGCGATGTCGAGGTGCGCGTATCTTCAGCCGAGGGCCTGAGGCTGGAAGCCGACAACCTCCAGCCGGGTCCGACGTCGTTCCAGGTCATGTTCGAGGACAATATCGTCTATGGCCATGGCCTTGGCCACGATGTGCACCTGGTCAGGCTCGATGGAGAAACCACCGTCGAGGACATCAATGGCTGGATGAACTACCTCGATATCGGCGCCGACGGTTTCTATGCCGACAGCGGTGCGCTGGTCTCGGCCGGCGGGCATCGTGGGCCGCAGACCTTCATCGGGGGGGTCCAGACGCTGTTCCCGAACGCTGCCGCCGGCCAGGACTTTCCCCTGAGCGCCTATTTCCATGCCGATCTCACGCCGGGTCACTACGTGCTGGTCTCCGAAGTGCCCAATCCCGCCCAACCCGATCCCGACAACCCGGAAGTCAGCATGCTGGTCGAATTCAGCGTTGCGCCCGGCGCCGGGCTGACCGGCGTGTGGTACGACCCGGCCACCGACGGCCAGGGCTGGAACTTCATTGCCACGCCCAACGGCGTATTCGGATACTTCTATGGATATGCCGACAGCGGTGAACCGTTGTGGCTGTTGACCGAAGAGCTGATTGGCGATCTGGTGGCCGGCGAGCCGGTGACCTATAACCTGCTGCACGGAGAGCTGGGTTCGTTCAGCGACCCGGTGCATCCCGATGACCTGTCGCATTGGGGCGAGGTCACCTTTACCTTCGAGAGCTGCAGCCAGGCCACGGCCGAGATGTCGGGGCTGGACGGATCACAGTCCCAGCAGCTGCAGCGAGTGGCCGATACGGTGGGCGCGACCTGCGGACTGTAAGTGCGCGGTAGCGACGCGTGTCCGGGGGCAGGAATGCCCGGCTTTGCCGGGCCCTGGCCAGGGCCGGAAATGAAAAACCCCGCCGGCGGCGGGGTTTTTCGATACAGCTTGTCGGTCTCGCTTTACAGCGTGACGACGTTGGCCGCCTGCTGGCCCTTGGGGCCGTCGACGACATCGAAGCTGACCTTCGCGCCTTCGTCCAGGCTCTTGAAGCCCGAGCCGGTCAGGGCGCTGAAGTGAACAAAGACGTCACTGCCGCCGTTGTCCTGGGAAATGAAGCCGAAGCCCTTCGCGTCGTTGAACCATTTCACGGTTCCGGT
>SLIA01000317.1 GCA_007135935.1 Wenzhouxiangella sp. | reverse complement strand
GTTTGGTCGTTTGGTCGTTTGGTCGTTTGGTCGTTTGGTCGGTGCGTCGGTTACCCCGTTAACCCCTTCACCCGTTCACCCGTTCACCCGTTCACCCGTTCACCCGTTCACCCGTTCACCCCACCGGCCGGTGGCGCTACAATGGCCGCAACGGCCATTCGCGGAGCACCGGCATGTTGTCGAAGACGTTCCACTTTTCCACGCCCGACGGGCGCGCGGCCAGCTACTCCGATCGCAAGCGCGGTTTGTGGCTGTTATCGGTCGTTTACCCCTTGCTGCCGGTGTTCGCCGTCTGGCTGCATGCGTTCAGCGGCAGCGAGTGGGCGCTGCTGGTACCCATCCTGTTCAGCTACGGGTTCGGGCCGCTGATGGACGGGCTGCTGGGCGAGGACCAGAGCAATCCGCCGGAACAGACCGTCCCGGAGCTCGAAAGCGACCGCTACTACCGTATTCTGACCTGGCTGACCGTGCCCCTGCATGTGGTCGCGCTGGTGGTCGCCGCCTGGTGGGCCGGCACCCAGGAGCTCAGCCTGTTCGGCTGGCTGGCACTGGCGGTGGTCGCCGGACTGTTCTCCGGGGTGGCAGTCAACACTGCTCACGAGATGGGGCACAAGCGCGAGTCGGTCGAACAAGTACTCAGCCGCGTCGCCCTGGCCGTGCCGGCCTACGGGCACTTCACCGTCGAACACAATTTCGGTCATCACAAGCATGTGGCCACGCCCGAGGATTGCGCCAGTGCGCGCATGGGCGAGTCGATCTATCACTTCGCGCTGCGCGAGATGCCCGGTGGGATCAGGCGGGCCTGGCGGATCGAACGCAATCGCCTGGCTCGTCGGGGACATGGGGCCTGGAGCCTGCGCAACAGCATCGTGCAGTCCTGGCTGATCACGCTGGCGCTGCAGGGCAGCCTGGTTGTCGCCTTCGGCCCGATGATGCTGGCCTTCCTGCTCATCCACAATCTGGTGGCCTGGTTCCAGCTCACCAGCGCCAACTACGTCGAGCATTACGGCCTGCTCAGGCTCAAGGACAAGGGCGGGCAATACGAACGTTGTCAGCCCCACCATTCATGGAACAGTAACCACATCTTTTCCAACCTGTTGCTATTCCATCTCGAGCGCCACTCCGACCACCATGCCCATCCTCTGCGGCGCTACCAGTCGCTGCGACACTTCGACGATGTGCCCAGGCTGCCGACGGGCTATTTCGGCATGTTCCTGCTGGCCTATGTGCCGCCACTGTGGTTTCGGGTCATGGATCGGCGCCTGCTCCAACTACCGCACATCGACGGCGACTTGTCGCGGGTCAATCGCTGAAGTCAGCTGGTGGCAGTGCCACCACGGAGCGTTCTCGTGCCGTCGTGAATGAGTGCCCGAAATAAAGGACATCAAGAATGCTGGAAACTTTCTATGCCATCGTCAACTTCCTCGTCCATGCGCTCGAAGCCGTGGGCATTGTTGTCATTCTCGGCGGCTTCCTGCATGCCACCTGGATCTACCTGGTCACCTTCCGGCATCGCACGACCCACGAGTCCTACCTCGACTACCGACGTCGCAGCGTCCGCGGTCTGATCCTCGGCCTGGAATTCCTGGTGGCGGCCGACATCATCAAGACCGTGGCGGTCGACTACAGCATGGAAAGCGTCATGATGCTCGGCCTGATCATCCTCATCCGTACGCTGCTGGTCTTCGCCCTGCACCTGGAAATCGAGGGCCGGTTTCCCTGGGTGCGGCCGGACGGCGAGGGCGGTGTAGACAATTAGAGCCCGTTGACCCACCTGATCGCTTTTTCCATCAGTTCCCGGCTGTTGTTCAGGTTCAGTTTGCGCTTGATGTTGGCCGAATGGGCTTCGACGGTCTTGACGCTGATATCGAGTTGCTCGGCGATTTCACTGTTGGCTTGCAACCGGCCGATCATCTCGAGTATCTCGGTTTCCCGTTCGCTCAGTGGCAGGTTTCTCGGACGCAGTGAACAGCGAATCCCACATTGCCTGCAGTCAGTGCGTTCTGTTTCCCCAGAATGACATGCAAGTACGGTGTCGAAAACTTCCTTCAGTGAGTCCTCCGACCAACACGCGGAATGAAAAGAGCAGAGTCTGTCCTTTGGCAGCGGCAAGCTGATGCCGGCATGGAAGCGCGAGGAGACCAGGATGACTCTCGGCCGCCGGGGATGTTCGCTGAGCACACTTGCCAGCCGCGGTGCCGAGCCGGTATCGAGTATCAAGGCGTCGAGTCTGCCTGCCTTGATCTCGGTCTTGGCAGTGGCGAGCGTGAGGATGCGTGACTGGACAGAACTCGGCACATGGTGCTGCAGCAGGTCGCGCAGGCCGCGACGGAAGATGCCCGAAGTGACCAGAATGCCCAGCCGTACCCGATTGCCGCCTCCGTCCCCTTCAAGATTCATCATTTCAGTCCCGGTTGTTTGTGACATGCCGCAAGCTTTGATCAGTCGGCATGCTTGCCCTTCGTGCGGGGGGTAAGGGAAGCCCCGGCAGGTATTCACTTTTGTCTAGGGGGTGATGGTACGCGAGTTTAAAGAGGTATGCAGTGTGCGTCATTGGGGCCCCTCGGCCGTAACGGGCTCGGCGCAGGGTTGTGAAAAGGCTCTTTAGCGGCCTTCAACCCAGTCTACTGCCGCCTTCAGAAGTTCCCGGCTCGATGAGAGCTGAAGTTTGTCCTTCATGTTTGCGTAATGGGATTCCAGTGTCTTGACACTGATTTCCAGACATTCGGCAATATCGGCCGTGCTGTGCAGGCGGCCGACCATTTCGAATATTTCCAGTTCTCTTGGCGACAAGGGGAGTGCGGCGGCGAGGTAGGCCAGGCGACTGGGGCAGCGCTCGCACGCTGAGTCATCATTGCTTCGCAGGGCCGGGCACTCCAGGATGGATCGCAGGTCACGTTGAAGGGAGGACTCGTCAGCCCTGGCGGGAAAGAATGCACAAAACTTGTCGGCGTGCTCCTCCAGCTCCAACCCCGGGTGGCTTTTCTCCGAGACGAGGATGATGCGCTGTGATCGACAGTCGCGTGGCAGCCGTTCCAGAATCGGCAGCGCCAGCAGGGCGTCGAGAATGATGATGCGGGCACCTGAATGAGGTAACGAATCCGCATGTATGGGCTTGTGGATGCGGATCCGGGCCCGTTCCCCCAGAAGTTCTCTCAGAAAGTCGACCAGCCCCCGTGTAAAAATCTGGCTGTCCACGCAGATGGCGATATCGATGGTTGCGC
>SLIA01000049.1 GCA_007135935.1 Wenzhouxiangella sp. | reverse complement strand
TACCTGCCCGGACAGGTAGACCCCGATCAGCGAGAAGCTGAACGCCCAGCCCAGCGTGACCAGCCACAGCAGGATCACGGCGCGAATACCGACTCGACGGCGGCACGGAAGGCCGCCGGCGAACAGTCGCGCTCGACCGCTTCGCGACCACGCTGGCGGACGGCTGTCCACAGCGTCTCGTCCTCGTGCAGGGCATGGCAATGCCCGGCAAAGTCGTGCGCATCGTCGGCGGCCAGCAGCTCCCGGCCATGCCGCCAGCCCAGTTGCCGTGCCAGCAACGAGGTCGTGACGCACGGCAGGCCGAAAGCGGCCGCCTCGTGCACCTTGTGCGGAATGCCGGCGGCAAAGCGTGTCGGGGCGATGAACACGCGCGCCTGATTGAACACGCTCTCCAGGTCATCCAGCCGACCGGTGAAATGCACGCCGTCGCGCTCCAGGCGCTGCCGAATGTCGGCACTGCAGTCGCCCACCACGGTCAGCTTCACCACATCGGGCTGCTCGGCGGCCAGCAGCGGCAGGATCTCGTCGACGAACCAGACCAGCGAGTCGACATTGGGCGAATCGGCATCGCGCAGGGCGCCGACAAACAGGTAGCCCGCGCGCTGCTCGAAGCCGGCCGGCGTGATCTCCTGATCGAGAGCATGGCCAATCACCGAGACTCTCTTGCAGCCGGCCTCGCGAAACAGCCCGGCCTCGTGTTCGGACACGGCAATGACCTGGTCGGCCTGGCCGGCCAGAGCCAGTTCGGCCTGGAGCATCGATGCACGCCGCCGGGGCGACAGCGTCTTGCCGGCCAGTTCCAGGGCCAGCATCTCGCGGCTGGCGGTGACCGCCTCGGCGTCGTAGACCAGCTCGAAGTCGCGCAGACGCTTGCGAATGCGAGCGATGGCATCGCCGGCAAACTGCATGTTGTGCGAGCGGCTCACGACGATGCGCCAATAGACATCGTGGCGCGAGAGCAGAAACGATTGCAGATCCAGCCGCCCACCCGGCAGCATCACTTCCACTTCTTCAGGCAGGGTGGCCCGAATATCGGCCCAGGATTCGCTCGCCGGCCACATCGGATAGAAGGTCACCTCGAACCCCAGCGCCACCAGCTCATGCACCATGTGCCGACAGCGCGGATAGCCGGTGCCCAGGCTGGCGTGCGGGACCCGGTCGTCGATGTAGAGCAGGCGCGGCCGGTCAGGTCGGCTGCGCGCCAGCGGTCTTGTTGCCCGGTCACGCACGGGCTGTCCGGACAGGAATGCGGCGTGGCGCTCAGAAAAGGTCCGGCGATGATCGGCCTGCAGGCGGGCGGCCGCCTCGAAATTGCCCGAACTGGCGAACTCGTAGTGCAACACCACCGCGCCCGGCTCGTAGATATTGCGATAGCCGGCAAGCAGCAGGCGCACGCAGTAGTCGGCGTCTTCGTAGTAGGCCGGCGAGTAGCGGGTATCCAGCCCCCCCAGCGATTCGAACAAGGCTCGCGGGGTCATCAGAAACACCCCGGAGCAGTAGTCGACCTCGCGTCGGAACATGAACTCGGACGCCGAGGGATAGTCGTCGCGGCCGTAGCCCTCGCAGGTGCCGTCGGCGTAAATGATCGACCCGGCTTCCTGCAGGCGACCGTCGAGCTGCACCACGCGCGCACCGACACTGCCGATGCTTTCGTCTCGATCCAGCAGCGCATGGGCCCGGGCCATGGCGTCGGGCAGCAGCACGGCATCGTTGTTGAGCAGCAACAGGTGCTCGCCGCGGGCCCGGGCTGCAGCCTGGTTGACCGCCTCGACAAATCCGGCGTTGTGATCGTTGCGGATGATCTCGACATCGTCGAGACGCGCCAGCAGTTCGTCGGTGCGGTCGGACGAGGCGTTGTCGACCACGATCAACTCGAACGGCAGCTCATGGTGCCGAAGCGAACGCAGGCACTGCAAGGTCAGTGCAGCCTGGTTGTAGAGCACCAGCAGTACCGACACTACCGGCCGGTCGGGCCGGTCGAACGACAGGCGCGCCGATCCCGAAAGAAACTCTTCCAGCGTCGGCTCGGCCAATGCCCGGAAAGTTTCGCGTTGCCGGCTTGCCGCCGGCTGCGGCGCGGCCACCGGCCGACGCAGCAAACGCCTGGCCGTCAACCAGGCGCGCATACCCCAGCGATGCGAAGTCAACCAGCGACCGGCACGCTGGCGCAGGGCCACCAGTCGTGAAACCGATGCGCCTTCATGACTTTCCCTTTCCGCCTCCACGGGCGTACCCGCATCGTCGGACAACGCGGCACGCATGTCTTTCAGCAGTCGATCGAGCTGCTGCTGCGACGAGAGACCGCCGGCACTGGCAGGCGGCTGCGCTGATGAATCCGTTTCCGACATGCCTTGCTCGGTCTCTTCGTCAAATGGCAGAAATGTTCAGGTTAAGGGTTACGGGTCACGACGCCCGAACTGGATTGGACGCGATTCTGCCACAGTGGCGCCGGTTGTCGTTCTGAATGTCGCACAGCGCTGGCAGCAACTCAAAGTCATCCCTTGAATCGACTCCGTTTCCCGAGGTATGGGTTACCGCTGCTTGTCATGACGGAACCTCAGAAACAGCTCCCACGACACATCGCTCAAAAGCAGACCTACCAAAACCAGAAATATGGTGCGCACAATCACATCTGAGGCCATAACCCCCTGTTCACTAACCACGATGCGAATGACCTCGGCAGTAAACATGGTGGCCACAATGGCCATCACCGTTGCCGTCCACGCCTTGGGTGTGGTGTGCGTTTTCAGCAGCACGTCGACACGTGAAAGTGAACCCAGCACAAACAACGCGCCTATGCTCAGAAACAGCACCCATCCGGGAAATCGAAAATAGGCGCCCGGAAACCCAACCAAAAAACACAACCAGATCGACGTGAACAACACCAAGCCAAGCACCACCACAGGACCCCTCCCACGCTTCATTGAGTCACCCACTTCGGATCCGGCAATACCGGATCAATTCTAAGCCTCGGATCAGTCCCGAGTGTCTTGCCAGAGAGTATCCGCAAATGAAACAGGTCTTCAGGCTCCCTTAGCTGATGCACCATGGCAAATTTCCTACAACGGTTGGGGCGGCATTGCCATGGTTCCCGGATGACGCGCCCGGCACCATGAAGGCCGGAATCCACCAGCGAGTGATCGATCATGGGACTGGCCACCATTCATTCACGTGCCGCCGTCGGTATCGAGGCCCCGGCAGTATCGGTCGAGGTCAACCTGTCG
>SLIA01000170.1 GCA_007135935.1 Wenzhouxiangella sp. | reverse complement strand
GGACGAGGAGTTCGTACAGTCCAGGTACAGTCTCGGATTGTCCCGGTCTACCAGGGCACTGGTCTTGAAGGACGGTGAGTTCTGCATGGTGGTACCCACGAAGCAGGTGAGGAGGATGCTGGACGGCGAGATCTCCGGTGTCCGGTTCTCCCGCATAGTCCCGAACTGAGGCCGGGGGACGCCCCCCCTTTTGCCTCATATTTTTTCGACCGTCTTTGAGCGAGGTCGAAAAAAATGGACGATGACGGAACGGATATCAGGTATGCTTGCGAGTTTCTAGCGGTGGAGCCCTCGGGTCAGGGGGCCCTTGAGTCATTGGCACGGACAGCCGGTGCGGTGGCGGATTCCCCCGACGTTAAGTATGTGACGGTTCAGGAGCACAACACCCTGGTGGGTTCCCTGGAAACACTCTACGGTACGGATCTGTGTGTGCTCAGGCTGGAAGGTGATGAGGTGTTCGCCCGTGCCGCCGATGTGAGGAGACACGCCGCCGGGGTCGCTTTACAACCACCTCGATACTATGAATCGAAATCGAGGTAGTTGATATGAAACAAGAGAAGCATGTGGAAATGATGGAGTGTATGGGATGTTTTGAATGCGATCTGCTGGTTGACGATGGGTGTACTGCGGAGATATGCGAGGGACCGGTGGAGCTGTGCGTTTCGTGCGGTACGGTCCTGGGCATAGGCGGTGTGTTCACCCTGTGCGGCGATTGTGAGGGGCGGTTGTCGGGAGTCCTCAGCACCTGACGTTTCTTTTTTTTAATACCCGTATAACGCCCCCATGTGTAACGGTCTGCTGCACGCCGTATCCTCCACCGTTACGGGTCTGTCCAGGGGTGCGCATCTGTAACGGGGTAACGTGTTGGGATGGTGGATCTTCGGATAACACGTTGGTGTGTCGGGGACGGTTGGAGGCTTGAAATGTGGAATCCGCCCCTTTCCCCCCGTTCATCAAAAAGCGATGTCAACACGGTGCTAAATAATTCCCACTTATTGCCCAATTTTCTGACAATTAATAACAACTTATTCACACCACCGTACAAACTTACTGGCATCTCCGTTTGTAACACCGTAACGGGTGTCATGACAACTCTTATAAATGCACGGGTTTATCGCCCACCCGAGCAAGATGACAGGGGAAGAGAAGACCATATTCGACAGGATCCGGGAGGCCGCACCGCCCCTGGAGGACTACATAGATACCAGTGGCCGGGACTGGGATTACGTATCCGCCACCGACCTCCACGGCCCCCATCCCGTACACGGGAGCACCACAGGCAAGAACTTCAGGATCCGGACGGACAAGCAGCGCTGGGACTGCTTCCGTGAGGGACACAAGGTGAACGGTTCAATAATCGACTACGTGGCCATGGAGGAAGGGATAATCTCGTGCCGTGAGGTGGGGAGCATACCCGACGACCGCTGGGGCGATATAATACGGGCCTGCTGCCAGCGGTTCGGTGTTGACTACGACCACGGTGACATGGATCCTGAAACACTGGAGAGGGTTCGGGAGGCCAACAGGGAGCGGGACAGGGTGTTCGACATACTCACCGAGTTCGCAGCCATGGCACACCAGTGCCTGGACACCGTGGAGTGGGACGGCATGACGGTGCGCCAGCATCTCGCGAAGGACAGGGCCTTCTCCCACAGGATAATAGACGAGCTGAAGCTGGGCTTCTGGGACGCTTCCGTGACATCCGCACTGGTGGACCGCTTCGACACGGCCGACCTTGTGCTCGCCGGTCTTTTGGTGGTACCGTCCAAGCTCAGGGAACGTATGGACGACTTCAGCCAGCTCAGTCACGGGGCGTTCTCGACACCACTCTCCGGCCGTATCATATTCCCCTACTGGAAGCGCGGCAAGGTGGTCTACCTCATAGGCAGGAAGACCCCCCTTACCGACTGGGAGGACGGTCCCAAGTACATCAAGATGCGCTCGGGAGAGCGGTATGAAGAGGTGAGCGACGCCGTCAAGAACGACGTGTTCTACGGTGAGGACCACTCCAACAGCGACCTGCTGCTCATTACCGAGGGGGTCACCGACTGCATATCCCTCCTGGATGCCGGCTACTCCGCCATATCCCCGGTGACCACCCGTTTCAGGGAGAACGACAGCCCCAAGCTCATAGAGCTCACCAAGTTTTCCAGGGAAGTGGTGGTGATCAACGATAACGAGAGGTCCGGTGCGGGTGAGGAAGGGGCCCTCAAGACGGCAAAGACCCTTTTCCATGCAGGCAGGAACGTCAAGGTTGCGTTCCCCCCCCGACCACCGGGTGTTGAAAAGGTGGACGTTGACGACTATCTCACGGAAAGGGGCAACAGCCCCGAGGCGGTGGAGGAGCTGCTGGAACGCTCCATGTCGTACATCGACTACCGCATCGCCCGGCTGCGTGAGGACGACTTCGACGGGGTGCGTGACATACTGCAGGACTTGTGCGGCAGGGACGACATGCTCATAGAGACCACCCTTAACAAGCTGAAGAGGGAGACCGGGGTACCCAAGACTGTGCTGAGGCGCACCTTCAGGGAGCTGGGTGGAGACGACCCCGTTGACCGTGTTGATCACGACTCCCGTGCATCCGTTGATGTTAAAGGGCACACCGGCAGGGGCACGGTGTCCAAGATACTCTCGGAGACCCAGGGTGTCTTCGAGGTCCCCCCTACCACACGCCGTGACAAGCACAAGTTCGTCATACTCATCAACGGTGTTGAGATGGAGTTCTCACAGCGGCAGATGTTATCTCCATCTGCCTTCACCGAATGGTACCTTGCAAAGTTCAAGGAACTGGTCTACATCTCCAAGGAAGAGTGGTTCGATATAGTGATGCGCTGGTTCGAGGATATAGAAGTGCGTGAGGAGGACACCATCTCCGACGAACAGGCCGCTGCGGACGAAGTGCTCAGCTACATGTCCAAGGGACAGCCCGTGGGCGAGTGGGCCATGTGCCTCGAATCCAGGAACAACTATATCGAGGAGAGGGGGGTGATCTACTACGCGAGCAAGCATGTGCAGGACATATGCAGCCAGTACCCCAACGTTACCCTGACCCGGCTAAGTCATGTGCTGGAAGACTACAAGGCATCCAACACCAAGCTCAAACGGTTGAGCAGCGACAACGTGCAGCGGTTCTGGTGCTTCGACGGTAAAAAGATAGATGAGCTGGGCCGCTGATTTTGTTTTATGGGGGTCTGGGTTGTGTTCTCGTTCTTCTTTTGTCCACTACAGAT
>SLIA01000243.1 GCA_007135935.1 Wenzhouxiangella sp. | reverse complement strand
GAGTATAAGAATGTATGTAAGTGAAATACTTCTAATTCAACCGCTCCCTGTTATGGGGCAACCTTACAGGAAAGCCGTATTAGGGAAATCCCGACAAAGTCGGGATTGACAAGGGCTCAATGGTACATCTGTGATGACCTGCTTGAGCGGGACACTCAGGGCTCACAGGGTCTGTACACGTATGTGCTGTTGTTCTAATCTACATATAAAAATGGTTGAGTGCAATAAACATGAAAGACTATATAATGAATAATAATTATGAAGAAATATATTGATAATAATGAAATACGACTGTACTCTCTACTAATAGATGAACTCTTTAGACACCAAAATACTATATGGCAAATACCCACAGCTCTTCTGGTAGCAAATTTTATAGTATTAATCAATTACCAATGTAATTCAGCATTCTTAACAGTTCTTTGGTTATTTAATGCAGGCATGCTGTATGTTTTAGGTAATATGATTATTAGCCAACGGAAAATAGTTGATACTATAGATAAAGCAGAGAAGAAACTTAAATCGAAATATTCGGACTATTTACCACAAATTAAAAGTAATAAATTATTTTATCCACCATATTTATTCTTAGGGATACTAATATTGCTACAAATTATTTTTGCGATATATATAGGATTATTATATTCTCATTGTATCATCTGTCACGAGATTGTAGATAATAATATTCTGTGAATAATGTAGGGTAATATAATATGGATATAAATATAATAAATGACATAAAAGCTATTTTTAAAAATAATCTAAATGATTATCTGATAGATGATATTGTAGAAATGTTAGAAACTATACTACAAAAATATCCAGATGCTCTGGAGATAAAAACCCGTAATAAAAATAATGATTTACTTCCATATTTTTCATTAATATATAAAATACAAAAGGTTCCTGCTATTACTGTAGGTTCCATAGAACGAAATGAAAAAGGAATGCGTGTCCCAGCAATGCGTTTCCGTACAAATAATAAACATTTTTCAAAGATATCCAATGTATATTTATTTGAATACAGAAGACCAACTTGGAAAAATATTGAAATTAATAAAGATACAATAGGATATATTCCAATTCTTATTAAAGCTGAAATTGAAGATTATTTTTTGAACTTAAAAAATAAAAAGAATAAGGTGCATATTAATGGCAATCTATCTAGCACAGATGAAAATAAACAAGATTATACTGTTCCTGTTCTGGTTAGTTTAATGATTATAGCAGCAATAATGTTTATTATTTCTTTTAGTATAGATCCTTTATCAAAATATTATCTTTGGGTAACAATACCATCTATATTAATTTTTGCTGGTTCATCTATTTTGCTATTGCTCATATTAATTGACGAAGGAAAAATAAATGTTGATTATTATACCTCAGCAAAGCAATCATCAAATGTTACGTGTCCTCGTTGTGGTTCAGAACAAATAACTGCAAATCAGCGAGGTTTCAAAACAGGAAGAGCAGTTGTGGGAGGTTTATTAACAGGAATTATAGGTGGTCTGATAGCAGGTGGTATAGGCAAAAATAAAGTTATAATCACTTGTTTAAAATGTGGGCGTGAATGGAGACCTTAATATAACACTGGAAAGTCACCATTTTCATATAACTTTTCACAACAACGGCTCAAACGTTATGTTATGTTCGCCCAAACCTCGCCTTATCTGATTTTCGGGTGGTGCGGCTTAGGTGTTATAGGAATGGTAAATATCAAAGTTTAGTATCGTTAAATATTACTAATGAAAGAGAATAATATATGGCAATACCTGATTATCAGACAATAATGCTACCCTTCCTTAAATTGATTGAAAATGGAAAAGTATACGCAATCAGAGATACTGTTGATATGCTTGCAGAAGAATTTAAATTGTCCAATTCAGAGCGTAGAGAATTATTACCAAGTGGTCAACAAACTGTCTTTCATAATAGAGTCGGATGGGCACGCACATATCTCAAAAAGGCTGGATTGGTCGAAACCCCTAAACGGGGAACAGTAAGAATTACAGACCGTGGCCGAGAAGTCTTAAAAACAAATCCAGAGCGTATTAATGTCAATTTTCTTGAACAATTCCCCGAATTTGTCGAGTTCAGAAAAATCAAACGCGATAAGCCAATAACCACATCATCGGAACAAGCTGAGACACCCGAAGAAGTTCTTGAAAATTCATTTCAAAGTTTGAGGCAATCACTGGCGTCTGAACTTCTTGACCAAATTAAATCGAGTCCCCCAAGTCTTTTTGAGAAAATAGTTGTCAAATTATTAGTTAGCATGGGGTACGGAGGGACACTTAGAGATGCTGGACAAGCGATAGGAAAATCTGGTGATGAAGGTATTGATGGTTTCATAAAAGAAGACCGTTTAGGTCTGGATATTATCTATGTACAGGCAAAACGCTGGGAAAATACAGTGAGTCGTCCAGAAATACAAAAATTTGCAGGTGCATTGCAGGGGCAAAGGGCGAAGAAGGGAGTTTTTATTACAACTTCTGATTTCTCTAAAGATGCGCACGAATATGCTTCAAAAATTGAGACGAAGATAGTTCTTATTGATGGAGAACAGCTTACACAATATATGATTGACTTTAACATTGGAGTAACCCCCGTTGCAAATTATGAAATCAAACGAATTGACTCTGATTATTTTTCAGAGGATTAAGTATCGTTTATTAAATTATAACATATGTTATTTTTGAAAATACAGCACCCACATAACAACGACCCGCTTTAACGAAACTGTAAAGTCTCACAGGGTCTGTGCAGGGTGTGTGTTGTTGTTCTATTCTACAAGCGCAATTGTTGTCTGATTAACATATTCATAGGAGTAATTTATGGAAACCAAATTGGACGGTCTTGCATGGGTTATAATAATATTATCAATCATTGGAGCTATATATTTTTTTGTTGAAGGTGGTGATATTAATGTAATACTTGGCATTGTTGTAATATTTCAGGGTGTTATCTGGTACATATTACTACTATCGTTCGCTGAAGTAATTAAATTATTGAAAAGAATTGCAAACATACCTTATGATGGCACAATATCTGGTGATAATAGGAATGATAGTCATGAAGACGAATCAAAAATGGAATTAGTGGGAACGGACAGAGTAAAATGCGATAATTGTGAAACTGAATATTCCATTAAAAAAGAATATTGCCCGAACTGTAATTCAAAAAATGAGTATTATGAATGGTAGATAATAAGGCTGCCTAACTTATTGGCAACGACAGCTCACCGCTAT
>SLIA01000204.1 GCA_007135935.1 Wenzhouxiangella sp. | reverse complement strand
GCCAGAGCTGCCGCGCACTGGCCGTGGACGCAGAAGGCATCATTCGGTTCGAATGCAGTCGCCAGGCCGGCACCCGGGAGGACGGCTGGCTGGTCGAACAAGATGCCGAAGAGCTTGCCGACGCGCTCGAAGCGGCTGCCGCCGAGGTGTTGAGCGAGATGGATCGACACTCGTTGCCGGTCACCCGTGCGGCCCTGGCGGTGCAACGCGGCAGCATCGTGTGCTGGAATCGCGGGGACGGCAGCGCCCTGAGCCCGGTCATCTCCTGGCGCGACCGGCGCGGACTTGCCGGCATGGAGTCACTGGCCGAACAGGCCGACGAGATCCGGCAACGCACCGGGTTGCGGTTTTCGCCCTACGGCGGCGCTTCCAAGATCGCCTGGTGCCTGGAGGAGCTCGACAACGTCAGGCAAGCCCGGCAACAGGGACGACTGGCGTGTGGTCCGCTGGGCAGTTTTCTGCTGGCCCGCCTGCTGACCGAAAAGCCGGTGCAGGTCGATGACACGCTGGCCCAGCGCACCCTGCTGTGGTCGCGCAAACATCACGACTGGGATGGATGGCTGCTGGAACGCTTCGGCATTCCGCCGGATGTGCTGCCCCGGGTAGTGCCGAGCCTTCACAACCACGGCACACTGGATCAATCAGGCCGATCGGTGCCCCTGAAGGTGCTGATGGGTGACCAGAACTGTATCCCGTTTGTCGACGGCGCGCCTGACCCCGACACGCTCTACATCAACCTGGGCACCGGGGCCTTCCTGCTGCGTCCGATACGCGAGCCGGTCGATGACGAGCGCTTCCAGCTCACCCTGCTCGAGCGCAATCACGCCTGCCAATGGGCGCTGGAAGCGAGCGTGCACGGCGCGGCCTCGGCGATTGCCTGGCTGGAGAAGAGAGAAGGCGGCAGGATCGAACACGAGCGCATGAATGGCTTGCGCGACCGGGTTTCACAACCACCACTGTTCATCAACAGTGTCGATGGGCTGGGCTCGCCATGGTGGTGCCCAGGGCCTGAGCCTAGTTTCAAGGAACAACGGGATGGGCACGACACCGATGCCCGGTTGCTGGCCGTCCTGGAAAGTATCGCCTTTCTCATCAGGGCTTGCGTGGAGGCGATGAACGACAGCGTCGGACCGCCCGCCCGACTGGTGCTCAGTGGCGGGCTGAGCCGATCGGACACGCTGTGCGAACTGGTCGCCGACTTGCTCGATATCGATACCTGCCGCCTGGACACCGCGGAGGGGACGGCACTCGGGTTGTGGTGCCGGCTTCACGAACGCGCGCTGCCGAGACGACAGCTCAAGCCAGTTGCTGGACAGCACAGTTCCGATCTTGCACAACGCTATCGGCGATGGCTGGCGCTCATCGAAGCCGAGATCGAGGCCTAATCCAGAGACCAGGCCAGGAACCCGTCCTACGGCCTTTCGTGGCGAGCGCCAAGAGTATCGGGAAAGGACGTTACCTGGGTCGCAAGACCCTTGCCCTCGCACTAACGTGCATGCCGGCTTCAGTCCGGCCTCGAAGCCACCGGAGTCTGGATACAAAAGAAGGACACCATTGTGAAATACGCGAAATAGCACGACAGGCTCGGGCTTTCGTGCTATTGTGCGTTCGCGTCGGATAGAAACACCCCCCTCGACGCCCTCTCGGCGATTGCATGCAGACCAAGGCCTTTCCCCGATTTGATCGCAGTCCGGTTGTTCCGGACGGAAAGCCTTGGTAACAACTTTCAAACAAGGAAAGACAACATGCAATTCGATTCTCTCGGGCTCAAGCCCGAGCTTCTGCGCGCCGTTGGCGAGCAGGGCTATACCCAACCCACGCCCGTTCAGCAGAAGGCCATTCCGGTCGTGCTGGAGGGTCATGATCTGATGGCCAGTGCCCAGACCGGCACCGGCAAGACGGCAGCCTTCACCCTGCCCCTGCTGCAAAAGCTGTCGGAACGACGCGCCGGCCATCCGCGCCCGCGAGCACTGATTCTGACGCCGACCCGTGAGCTGGCCGCCCAGGTGCACGAGAACCTGCGCGCTTATGGCCGCCACCTGAACCTGAAGTCGCTGGAGATCTTCGGCGGCGTCAATATCAATCCGCAGATTACCAAGCTCAAGCGCGGCATCGACGTGGTCATCGCCACGCCGGGTCGCCTGATCGACCACATGGAGCGCGGCACCGTGCGCCTCGATGCCATCGAGACGCTGATTCTCGACGAGGCCGACCGCATGCTCGACATGGGCTTTCGCCCGGCCATCGAGCGTATCGTCAAGGCCCTGCCCAAGCAGCGCCAGACTCTGCTGTTCTCGGCCACCTTCTCCAAAGAGATCACCGAGATGGCGTCCCGCTATCTCAACGATCCGATGCGCGTGGAAACGGCGCCGCCGAACTCCACCGTCGAGGCCATTGCCCAGCAGGCCGTGCGCGTGGATCAGAAGAAGAAGCGCTCACTCCTGTCCTGGATGATCGGTTCGAACGACTGGCGCCAGGTGCTGGTGTTCACCCGCACCAAGCACGGCGCCAACCGCCTGGCCAAGCAGCTGGAAACCGACGGCCTGCCGGCCGCCGCCATCCACGGCAACAAGAGCCAGGGTGCGCGCACCCGCGCGCTCGGCGACTTCAAGAAGAACCGCATTCGCGTACTGGTGGCGACCGACATTGCCGCGCGCGGTCTGGATATCGACCAGCTGCCGCACGTGGTCAACTACGACATCCCGAACGTGCCCGAAGACTACGTCCACCGCATTGGCCGCACCGGCCGTGCCGGTCGTGACGGACTGGCGGTCTCGCTGGTCTCCGGCGCCGAGCATGGTCTGTTCGAGGATATCCGCAAGCTGGTCAAGGTCGAGATTCCGACCGAGACCATGGACGGCTACGAGCCGACCGAGCCGGTATCCAAGGGTTCGCCCAAGTCGCCGGCACGGCGCTCACGCGGTGGCGGTGGCGGACGCGGCAACCGCAACGGCCAGAAAGTCTCGGCGCAGAACCGCTCAGGCCGTGGTCGTCAGCGCGGGCGCGGACAGGGCCAGCGCAGGGCCGCCTGAAACTGATCCAGACCGACATCGGCGGGCCTCCCCGCCAATGTCCGTTCTTCCGGCGCGATTTCGTATAGATTGTTGACTCGACGATTGTCACGACAATCGTCACGACAATCGGTATGCAAATCGTTTTCCAGCCGGAGAAGAACAATGATTCATTCGCTTGCCAGGTATTGCCCGTCCATCCGCACGGGACTGCTTTTCCTTTCCCTCACCAGTCTTGCAACGTTTTCCCTGGCTGACATCGAGGGCGCGGGTGATCATCCGCAGATTCCGCGCGTTGCCGGATCCTCAATCGTTTTCCAGGAAATGACCGATTACGATCGGCTGACCGTGCCGACCGGTCCGCTGGTTGGCGATGAAGTGGAGAGTGCCGAATCGCTTGAGGGCGAAGTGCTGCGCCTGAGCTACACCTTCGACGATCCCGCCACCTCGACCCTGCGCGTCAAGCGCAGTTACCTGCAGGAACTCGAGGCGCGCGACTTCGAGATTCTCTACACCGCCAGTGGCGACGAACTCTCGGGGGGAGACGGCCGACTGTTCTTCGTCCATGCCTCCAACCTGTTTGAACGCGGCGCGCGCGATTGCTGCCAGCTGGCCAACCGCGACCGCGACCTTCGCTATATCGCGGCGCGTTCCGCCGACGGCAATGTGCTGGTCGGCATCGCCGCATTCAACGCCAGGCGCGTGGATGGCCCGGCCGTTTCACTGGCCGTGGTGACGGCCGAGGAAATGGACGCCGCCATGGACCACAGGCCGTTGAGCGCCAGCGAGATGGAAACCGGCCTGGTCGAACAGGGCCGGGTCGCCATCCAGAACATCCTGTTCGGCTTCGATTCCGCCGAGATCCTGCCGGAATCGGCCGAAGCACTGGCCAACATTGCCGAGTTGATGAACGAACGCTCGGATCTCGACCTGCTGGTAGTGGGACATACCGACGGTGTCGGCGATTTCGATTACAACCTGCGCCTGTCGATGGACCGGGCCAGCTCGGTGGTCGACGAACTGGTCGACAACCACGGCATCGCCCGGGAGCGCCTGCGTGCCGCCGGTGCCGGCATGATGGCGCCGGTCACCACCAACCGCACCGACGACGGCCGGGCGGAGAACCGGCGCGTCGAACTGGTCGAGATCGTGGATTGATGTGATTGCCCCCGCCCGACAAGCGCGGCCGGGGGCAGGAAAGCAAGACTTGGACGGAAACGCCTTGGGGCTCGCGAAAGAATAACCCTTAGCGCAGGTAATGGCGCCACGACAGCGTGATGCCGACCGTCTCCAGGCGTGAGCGGGTGCTTTCCACTTCGACCAGGGCGACGGACTCACCACCGCGGATGATGTCGATTTCACCTGCGGGCGTTTCCACTCGGCCATGGTCATGCCAGCTGATACCGAGGTCGAGCACGTTGCGTGGCGACAGCTCGATTCCCGTCCCGGCGGTCACCATCCAGCCAAGGTGGTTGCTGCTGCCGCCGGGCACCATTGTCTGGGCCGGCTGGTTTTCCAGCCCGGGAAACTCGTAACGCATGGTGCCGATACGATTGCGCACGACACTGGCGCCGGCACCGACGTAGGGCTCGAAGGTGCTGGCGTCGCGCCCCAGGGCCGCGGCCAGGTCAAGATACAGATTGAGTCCGGCGCGGTACTGGGTCAACGAGCCGTCGACCGGTTGCTCCTCGCCGCTATCGAGGAAATTCGCGTTGCCCTCGAAATCGAGCCCGGGCTGATAGGCCAGTTCCAGTTCGGTCCGCCACATCTCGCCGAAATGCATGCCCCAGCCCAGGTGTGCGCCCACTCCGCTGCCGAAGTCGCCGCGAGCGCCGATCGGTTGACCGTCGTCGCCATCAACGCAGCCGAACAGGGCCGCCCGATCGGCCGGCTCACAATTGCTGTCACGGAAAGTGGCGCTGCGCGAGTCTTCCCAAACGGCACCCAGGCGCAGGTACTGCGATGCTTCCGCGGTTGTCATGCCCAGCGTCATTCCGATGATGAGTGCGAGGCTGAGAGTTGCCTTGACCATGTTGTTTTTCCTTGGAGTTACCGAAATGCGTGAGCGCCGTACTATACAGAAAACAGGTACGTTCAGTCGACGATGAACACGCGCGTGGACGCGGAGCGCCCGAAGGTTTCGGGGTGATACATTTCCTCGACGCGCGCCGGCGGGACGACGAATTCACCGGGCGTGGTGGCGCGGGCATGGTAGCGGTAGTGGTAGACCCCGCCTGGCAGCAAGCTGGTGAAGGCCTCGGCCCGCTCGTCGCGCAGGTTCTGGTGCTGGTACCACGGACCCCACCACCAGCCGCGCTCTGGTCGGCGAAGCGACGCTTCGTCCACAGGCGATTCGCTCACAGCCAGTGCCGGGTTGATGGGCTCCAGCCCGGCCGGCAGGGGATCGATCAGGGCGACATGGTAGCGTCGTGATGGCGCCACCAGGGTCAGCTCGACGGCCACGCGCGCACCCGCACGAATCTCCCAGTCGCCATTGTCCAGCCGCCTTGCATCCTCTTCGTCGTCGAGTCCGCGATAGTGCCGCTCGATTTCGAAACCGTGGCTGGCGGCATCAAGCTCCAGGCTTCTGGGCGCATAACGCAGACCCACCCGGTAATACATGCGCCCTGCTCCATCCTTGTCGAGGATGAGTTCATGGTCGCCGGCACGATCGGCCAGGTCAGCCATCGGGATATCGATGTGGTGGTAGTCGGTGGTGCGCCCGGCAAAGCGATACTCTCCGGCAAAGTCATCGCCCAGCCAGGCGCGCGCGAAGAAGTCGGGCTCATCTTCCTCATACTGGCGGAAGTACAGATCCAGGGCCAGCAATACAAAGGCGTTTTCCTGGGTGCTGGGCCAGCGGCCACGGCTGCGATGGGCCTGCAGCCCCTGCACGACTTTCGGGATCAGGTCGGAGTCGGGCTGGTCGTGCATCAGCGCCTCGAGAATGATGGCGTCGGCACGGCGGCTGGAGTGCATGATCAGGTGATCGCCATCCTGGAAGTCGCTGACGAAGTGGGCACTGGCTGCCGTTTCGGTCACCCGGTTGGCCAGGAAGCGGCGCAATCGGGCCACTTCTTCAGCAGACGCATCGTCGCCGCTGAGCACGCCCAGCAACCAGCCGGTGGCTTCGAAGGTCAGTGCTTCAAGGCTGTCGACCTCGGCCAGCAGGGCCCGGGCCCGCTGCCGGTCGTGATCGCCGGTCAGTCCGCGCAGGTAGAGACTGTAGGCAACAATGTGACGGCGGGTGCGATCACCGTAGTGCGACGGAATGTGTTGCTCTATGTCACGCAGGTGGCGGAGACTGCGGTCGAACAACTGTTGGTCAACCGGGTGGTCCTTGTCGCTCAGACGGATCAATGCATGCGCTACGTGCAGGGAAACGTAAGGCCAGGACTCGTTGCCGTGCTGCCACAAGCCAAATCCACCATCCCTGTTCTGCCGCCCGGCAATACGTTCAAGGTCGGACTCGACGATGTCCCCGATCTCGGCACGTGTCGGCACGCCGTCGGCACCAAAGGCATCGAGCAAATCGGCCAGGGCGGCGATAGCGAGCAGGCGCGAGGCCAGTGCTTCGGTGACATCGAACGGGTAGTCGCACAGCCAGATGAATGCGTCGGTGAGCGACTGCAATGCGGTGGCGCTGGTGGTGATTTCGAGCTGGCCGAATTGCGGCCAGACTTCATCCGGGGCGATCACCGGCTGAACCAGCGCGCCCTCGTCGATCACCCCGTAGGTGGCAAAGGCCTCGGTGGTTGCCGGCGTCCATACCGGCAATTGGCCGCGGGCGGCATCGGCATGCTCGCCGGCAGCCGCGGCCAGCTGGAAGCGCGCGGTTCCGGCCTGACGTGCGGCGGCGGGGAATCGCACCTCGACACGGTCGTTGGCCGGAACATCGACGGCATATCCGCGCTCGCCAGTCAGCTCGAGATTGGTTGCATCCACGGCAACATCGACGGTCATGGCTGAGTCGGTCTGATTCTGCAGCACCACCGGCAATTCGAATTCGTCGCCGAAATTGAGAAAACGCGGCGCGGACGGGCGCACCATCAGCGGCAACCGCGCGGTGATGGCCGATTCGGCCTTGCCGTAGTGCGTTGCATCGGCCACTGCCACGGCCACCACACGGTAACGGGTCAGGTTGTCGGGCAGGGAAATCCGGGCACTGACCCGCCCGTCTTCATCCGTTCGCAGCGACGGCTGAAAGTCGGCCAGCGGGTTGAAGTCCTTGCGGATATCAATGGCGTCGGCCGCATCGTCACCATCAGGCGCAGCACTCCTTGCCACCTTGCCATCGGCCATGACCATGTCGGCCTCAAAGGCGACTTGCTCGTCCTGAGCGTCGGTGTCGTCGACTGCCGGCAACAGCACACTGGTACGCAGGTGATGATCGCGCACCCCGCCGGGCCGCTGACGCCAGAACACGTTCAGCGGATCGACCAGTTCGTACCCGGTCAGCGCGAGAATGGCCTCATCGACCACCACCAGCGCGATTTCGGCATCGGCCACCGGATCACCGGCGGCATCGCGCACCGCCAGATCGATCATGCTGTCCGCGCCGGGAGACAACTGGGTTTGTTCGGGCACCAGTTCAATGGCCAGTGCCCGTTCGGCGGTCGAAATGGGCAGGTCGATACGACCGCTGGCAACCGCCGGGCGAGTGCCCTCGTCCATCTCGGCCTGCCCCACCAGGGTGACATGCAACTCGATGCCCGGCATCCAGGCCTCGCGCAGGTCGATCTCCAGCGTCTTTGAACCGCCCTCGATGCGGAATCGGCGTTGCTCGGCGATACCGTGCCGGCGAAGGGTCAGAAGCCCCTCGGCATTGTCGAACGGTGCCTGGACGAGCACACGCGCGGACTCGCCGGGTGCATATTCCTCGCGATCAGGAATCAGCAGGGCTTCCTGCATCTCGACACGGTCGCTGACCGGCAGTCGACCGCCGCCGACCCAGCGGGTCAGGCGCGTGGCATTTTCTCTGCCCTGATCATCTCGGGTGACGGCGGTGATGCGGTATTGCCCGCCCAGCCGGGTGACGAACTCGCACTCGGCCAGACCCTCTGCATCGGTACGCACTTCGCAACGCTGAGCATCGGCGGGCTGTTGGAGACGTTCACCACGCTGCCACTGCCACTGAATGCGGGCAGCTTCGACCGTGACCGGGCGATCGGCAAGCACCTCGCCGTCGAGATCCACCGTGATCATCTCGACCGTGAACGGCTCGCCCAGCTCGACGAACTGACGCTCGGTTTTCAGGCCGACGTAGGTGGCAGACGGATGCGCGATAAAGCTGGATGAATCAGTCCAGGCCTGTCGATTGACGTCCATGACCGTCGCGCTGGCCGTCATGGCCAGCGGACGCTGCTGTTCACTCATGTCCAGCTCGATGTCCAGTGCGTGCACTCCGGCACCGTCGGTGCTCCCATCGAAGCGTTCCCGGGCCGCTTGCCGGTCATTCATTACCGGCCACGGCATCCACCAGGGACTGTCCACCCCGAAGACCCATTCGTCGCGCCCTGGCGGGCGATAGTGACCGGGACTCGCACTCACCGTCCAACTCGTCTCGGCGCCGGCCAGTGCGCCGCCGGCATAGTAGTTGGCCCCGACTTCGGCCTCGACCGTGACGCTGCCGATGAATGGCCCTTCCGGCAGGCGCGTCGTGACCTCGAATTCCGGGGTACGGAACTCCTGAATCTGGAAAGAATGGCTGTGAGTCGTGCCATCCATCCGGCTGCTGCCGGCGAGATTGAACCGAACCCGGGCATGGCCGAGGTTGGGTGTGTCGGGCAGATCGAAGGCCAGGTCGAAGCCGCCCAGGCGACCGACTTCGCTTTCGCCTTCGACCAGCATGTTGCCACGGGCATCGACCACCTCGAAACGCACGCTCAGGTCGCCGTCGATCAGACCCAGGCCGCCGTCGGGCCGGCGCTGCTCCTGCCGGACCCAGCCTTTGAGATGAACCTGCTCACCCGGCCGGTACATGGCCCGGTCGTCGAACACGTGCCACAGCACCGCGTCGCGTCGTTGACCCGGTCGCCAGTTTCCGTGCCAGCGCTGGGGATCGGTCTCGGGCAGGATGGCCACGTCCTCGGCCGAGCCGGCTTCCAGCCAGCTCCTGCCCGAAGCCTGTCCCCGGGCTGCGGATAGGTCCAGTGTCGCCAGGCCGTCTGAATCGCTTGCCACGGCTTCGCCTGATGGCGCCAGTCGCACGGTCTGATCGGGCATGGGCGAGCCGTCGGCCAGATCGGTGACCCAGGCCAGGATCCGGTCTCCGTCCACGGCGGCATCCAGTCCGATTCCCGTGACCTGGACCCAGGCGATATAGCGAGATGGTCCCCAGGCGCGTTCGGCCGCAAGGATCTCGCCCGGTTCGACCATCACCACGAAATGACCGGCGCGGAAATCAGTCAGCCAAGGCGAAAGATCAATGCGGTGAAGCCGGCTGCGATCGGCTTCCGAATCAAGTTCCATGGTCTCGTCAATCAGGGTTTGTCCCGGCAGGTCCGGCGACTCGTCCCCCCATGCTCCCCGCCCTCGAAACAATGCGAAATAGTCGGGCCAGTCGCCGGGCTCCACACGCTGGATCTGCACCCGCGCGTCACGGTAATTGACGGCATGAAAAGCCAGCTCCGGCGGCCCGTCGACCGGCAAGGTCACCAGGCCGCCGCGCGGAAAACCAAAGCTCGCGCGCAGGCTGCCGGTCTCGAAGTGAAATTCCCTGGCACCTTCGAGATTCTGGCCAAACACATCGGTGAGATCCTCTGACAGGGTCACCGTGTAATCGGTGCGGCCCTGCTTGATGCCCTCGATCACCAGGTTGCCGCCACGCACCTCCACATAGATGTCGGCAATGGGTGGGTCGACCGTTACCCGATCGGCCACATTCTGATCGGCATCCAGCGCGTTGGAAAACCCGATAAAGAATGGCTCATGGGGGTGGCAAGCGGCGGAGGCGCAACGCTGGCTGGTAACCCGCAGGGGACCGTAAGTACGGAAGCTGCCACCCTGCTCCTCGGTCGTGGGGCGCGGTCCTTCGGCGGCCGTACTCCCGGCGGGCAGGCGAATATTGACGGTCGTGGCCGGATCGAATGCCTCCGTGGCGCGAAAGGCCACAAAGCGATATGGATCGAGCTGGTCGATAATCCGCCTGAGATCGTCATCGGCATCAATCTCTTCGCCCGTGGCGCCGCGCACTTCGACCGGCTGGCCGCCAACTTCGACTTCCAGCGACTCAAGTATCGCGTCCGCATCGATCCGCTGGTCAAGGGAAACCAGCATCGTGGGTTCCAGGCCTATACTGCTGCCACTGGGATGGACCCGCTGCAATGTCGGCGGCGGGGTGGCAAAACCCCAGGCTACGGCCTCCTCCAGTTCACTGCCATCGGCCGCCGTGATACCGGCCGGCACCGTGACCTGAAACTCGGTCGCCATCGGCAGCCTCGCGGCAGCCGGCTCGAAGATCAGGGTGCGCGTGCCGACCCAGCGCCACTGCCCGGGTGGCTGTGGACTCAACTCCACTGGCCGCTTCCCGGCCGCCAGTTCGTCGTGAGTCGCGACCGGCACCATCGGCCGATCGAAGGTCACGCTGATCTGGCCGGCAACCGGCACCTCTCCCTCTGGCGAGTAGCGCAGGACCCGAACGGCCCCGTCGGGATATTCCGGCGCCGGCGGCTGGCGCTCGGAGGCGGGAGGAAACTCCCCGCGAATGACGGCACCGGTTCGCGGTGGCGGCTCGCTGTCCGGGCGCAGGGCAAAATCGCGCTGCGCTTCGATCTCCTGCGGCAGGGGCTCGATGCGCTCGAGCAACTGCCGGATGCGTTCATCTTCGAGGGGCCGGGTTTCAGCCAGGCGCGGGCGTGGCGGCGCCTGGTCGTGGCGCACCCCCTCCACCAGGCGCCCGGGAAAGGTCTCCAGCGGGGTCAGTTCCGCCGCAATCTCCCTGGTGTCGGGGTCGTGCGCCGGATCCGGATCGGGTCCATCTTTGCCGTTGCAGGCAGTCAGAGCCAGACACAGGGCGACTCCTGTCAGCACAGATCGCACGGGCATCCGCTCCTCCGCGCACTTGCCATCAGGAGCGCGCCTTGATGCGAACACCTTCCAGTCCCGGCATGGACAACGGCGGCGTTGCCGCCGCATCGACGCGACCGAATCGCCTGCCAGCTTGCCAATCGGCCGCGGCCTGCTCGATCTCCTCGGGCGTCCGGGCCACGAAGTTCCACCACAGCAGAATATCCTCTTCAAAGGGTTCGCCGCCAATCAGCAAAACCCGTCCGCCGCTATCCACGGCAAGGTCGAGCACGCCCCGCCCCGTCCCGAGATAGGCCAGCTCGCCGGGCTGAAAGGTCTCGCCATCCACCCTCGCCGTTTCCTCGAGCACCATCAGGCCATATTCGAATTCAGACTCCAGCGCCAGCGTTGTGCTGTCGGCTGCCATGGCACGTATATCCATGGCCACCAGGGGGCTGTGCACACGCACCGGCGAGATCCGATCACCGTGCTCGCCGACCAGCAGGGTCAGTTCAAGATCGCCACGATGACTGACCGGCAATTCAGGGTAGTTGACGAAAGCCGGGTCGCAGTCGCGATGGGCATCGGGCAGCGCGATCCAGAGCTGAGCGAGCTGCGCCCGGCCGGGTCGATCCGGGTCCGATTCCTCGGCATGGGCAATGCCCCTGCCGGCGGTCATCAGGTTGACCTGGCCCGGCTCGATCCAGGCATTGTTGCCGAGGCTGTCGGTGTGGCGCATGCGACCCTCGATCATCCAGGAAAAGGTCTGCAGGCCGATATGCGGGTGTGGTCCAACGGCAATACCCTGCCCGGCCTGGTAGCTGAGCGGGCCGGCATGATCGAAAAAGCACCAGGCGCCGATCATGCGCCGGGCACGCGCCGGCAGCGCACGCCGAATGGTCATGCCCTGCCCGAGCGTGGAGGTTCGGGCAGCAATGCGCTCGATTACCGGATGGTCGGGACGCGCCGGGCAATCACTGGCGCGTGAGCTGTCGGGATGCGGGTCGGGGTTGGTCATGTAAAATTCTCCCATGGACGCCGTCTCTGATCTTAGCGCGTTTTCCGCCGTCATGGCCGGCATCTGCCTCAGTGCCGCGGCCGGCCTGCGCGTGTTCATCCCCATTCTCGCTCTCGGGCTGGCCGGGCGCTTCGAGTTGCTGCCGATCAGCGAGCAGTTCATGTGGATGACCTCCGGCCCGGTGCTGACCATCGTCGGTCTGGCCGCGCTCATGGAGGTGGGCAGTTACTACGTACCCCTGGTCGACAACCTGCTCGATGTGCTGGCGACTCCGGCGGCACTGGCCGGCGGTACGGTCATCGTTTCATCACTGCTGCCGGAGATGAACGCAGCCGCCCAGTGGGGTACGGCGGCCATACTCGGCGGTGGCACGGCCGGCGTAGTGCAGGGTTCGACCGTGCTGGCGCGCGGCCTGTCCACTGCCTCGACCG
>SLIA01000184.1 GCA_007135935.1 Wenzhouxiangella sp. | reverse complement strand
GTAGATCAGGCGCCGGTCGGCGAACAGTTTCCAGAACGGTTCGCGCAGCTTGCCGTTGGCCTCTTCGATCTTCGCGGAATCAATCGGCATAGTCGAGAATCAGCGGGGCGTGGTCGGAGAAGCGCTCGTCGGTGTAGATGTCGGCACCGCGCACCCGGTCGGCCAGGCCGGAGCTGATGACCTGGTAGTCGATGCGCCATCCCACGTTGTTGTCCCAGGCCCGGCCGCGGTTGGACCACCAGGTATAGCGATCCGGACGCGGATCGACCAGCCGGAAGCCGTCATGCAGCCCGACCGGTCCGAACACCTCGTCCAGCCAGGCGCGCTCCTCGGGCAAAAAGCCGGAGTTCTTCTGGTTGGCCTTCCAGTTCTTCAGGTCGATTTCCTTGTGGGCGATGTTCCAGTCGCCGCAGATGATGTAGTCGCGTCCGTTGCCGGCCAGTTCTTCCAGGCGCGGCTTGAGATGGTCCATGCAGCGGTACTTGAACTGCTGGCGCTCGTCCTTGGAGGTGCCCGAGGGCAGATAGAGCGAGATCACCGACAGCTCGCCGAAATCGGCCTGCAGCCAGCGCCCCTCGCTGTCGAACTCGTCCCAGCCCAGCCCGTAGCTGACCTGGTCGGGCTGGTGCCGGGCATACAGCGCAACGCCGGAATAGCCCTTCTTCTCGGCATCGTGGTAGTAGCTGTGATAGCCGACCGGAAAGAAGTCGCGGTCGGCCAGCTGCCAGTGCTGGGCCTTGGTCTCCTGGATGCAGACAAAGTCGGCCTTCTGGCCTTTGAGCCAGTCGAAAAACCCCTTGCGCGCGGCGGCGCGAATGCCGTTGGCATTGAGACTGATCACTCGCATGGATCAAGAACGGTCCGGTGCTAAACAGCCGCTTATGGTAACGCGAGTGATGCTTGTTCAGTCCATGGCCGGATTCTCACCGGCGCACGGCCCGGACGCGCGCGCCATCGCCGATCTGTTCGCCCGGATGGGTAATGACCGCTTCGCCTGGCTCCAGCCCCTCGACGACCTGCACCGTCAGGCCGCTGCGGCGGCCCGTCTCGATCCGGCGCAGGCGCGCGCGCCCGTTGTCGACCACGAACACGTGCCACTCGCCATCGCGGCGGAACAGGGCACTGGTCGGCACCTGGAGCACCTCCTCGCCTTCCCACAGGATGAACTCGGCTTCGACCCGGTAGCCGACACCCAGTTTCTCGAAAGCCCGCTCGGGCTCGTCGAAATCGATGATCACCGGTACGCGCTGCTCATCCACGCCCAGCGCCGAGACACGCGTGAAGCCGGCCGGCTCGACGCGCCTGACCGTGCCCATCAAGGCCTGATCGCCGCCCCAGCCGGTCATCTCCACGCGCATGTCGGGCCGGACCCGGACGGCTGCCATGGACAGCAGATCGACCTGCACTTCCAGATCGGCCAGGCTGCCGACATCCAGCACCGGCTCGCCGGCCGCCACCGCGCCTTCGCAGCAGCGATGGCGCCGGAGTACGACACCGCCGATCGGGGAGCGGACCTCCAGCTGCGGCTGGTCCTCGGGCGGGCGCTCGCCACTGGCAATGTCGACCAGGGCGCGCGCACTCTCGATCTCGAAACCGGCCACTTCGACGGCATGCTCGGCGGCCCGGGCCGCGGCGCGCTGACGATCGCGGGTCGATCGGGCCCGCTCCATCTCGGCGGTGGAGACCAGGCCGCGTTCGTGCAACTCGCGGTAACGCTCGTACTCGCTGGCGGCAAACTCGGCATCGGCGAAGGCAGTTTCCAGGTTGGCCTCGGCCGTCTGGCGGCGGGCCCGGGCCGCGGCCAGGTTCTCGCGCGCCTGTTCCAGGCTGCGCGCGTCCAGCGCCGGGGCCGGGTGCGGCTCCATGCGAAACATCACCGCCCCAAGCTCGACCTCGTCACCCGGCTCGGGCTGTACCCGTTGCAGGTAGCCGGCGATGGGAGCCGAGATCGTGTAGGTGTCGCGCAGTCGGGTACGCCCTTCTTCGTCGACCGACTCGACAAAACGATCGGCAACGACCACGGCCGAGTTGACCACCGTGGGAGAGGGCCTGAGCGCCAGCACCAGCAGCGCCAGTGCGGCCAGGGCGACGAGAACGAGAATCCAGCGCTTTTTCGTGTTCATTGACAAACCTACTCGATGCTTTTGAGAGCAGAAACCATGTCCAGCGTGGCCAGACGCCGGACGATCAGGACCACCGACAGGGCCGAGGCCACGATCACGCCGGCGGCGGCGAAGGCATAGGACTGGTGGGTGATATGGAACGGGACACGCATCATGTCCATCTGGAAGGCCAGGCTGAGCAGCCAGGCAAAACCGGTGCCCAAAAGCCAGGCCAGCGGAATGGCCGCCAGGGTCAGCAGGGCAATCTCGCCGATCAGGACCCAACCGACCTGGCCGCGACTGAAACCGAGCACGCGCAGCGTGGCCAGTTCGCGCGAGCGCTCGGCAAAGGCGATGCGGGCATTGTTGTAGACCAGGGCAAAGGTGATCGAACCGGCCAGCAGCAGCAGGATGGCCATCATCGCCAGCACGGTGTCTTCCATGTACTCGCGCAGCCCGTCCTCGGCCTCGCTGATCTGGCTGATGCCGGCCACGCGCGAAGCGTCCCACAGCCGGTCGAACAGTGCCTGGCGCTGGTCGCGGTCGATCAGCAGCCAGGCACCGCTGACGGCCGGGCCCTCGCGCATCAAGCTGTTGAGCGCTTCGATGTGCATGTAGCCACTCAGGCCCAGCGGCTCGTCGATGACCCCGGCCAGCGGCAGGTCGATCACCCGACGTTGACCTTCGAGCACTTCGACCTCGACCCGGTCGCCCAGCGCCAGGCCGAGCTCCTCGGCCAGGTAGCGGGTCAGAAACAGGCCGTCGGGCGGCAGGCTGATGGGCCGGTACTGGCTGTCGATCAGGCCGCGCAGTTGCGGCTGGGCCGGCAGGCCGGAAATCGCGGTGCGCTCGTTGCGATGTCCATTGGCCAGGCGCACCGGCACGTTGCGGTAGCCCTCGACGACGTGCACGCCGGGCAGGGCGCGAATCTCGTTCAATACGCCCGAGGAGGTCGGTTCGACGAAAGTGACGTGCACATCCATCTTCATCACGTCGCGGTACTGCAGCTCGACGAGATGCTTGACCGAGCCGAACTGGTAATGGCCGAGCAGCAACAGCGCCCCGGACAGCGCGATGCCGGCCACGGTCAGCGTGGCCTTGACCGGGTGGCGCGAGACATTGCGCAGCACCATGCGCGTGGTCTGGGCCAGCCAGCG
>SLIA01000051.1 GCA_007135935.1 Wenzhouxiangella sp. | reverse complement strand
GGTGCGACACCTCGACGGGTTCGGGGCGATGGTCGAGGCGGAGCCGGAACTCGCCGAACAAGCGTAGCTCGAGGGGCACGCGTCACCTTCCGGCACGACTATACGCGTGCCGGAAGGCGATACAGGCTGCACGTGCTGGTGCGCCGCCCGGGCACTGGCGCCAGGGCGGCGCTGCCCGGGCGTGGGGTTCAGTCGCTCCAGCCGAGCGCTCTCGCGTAGGAGGCGCCGTCGTAGTACAGGCGGGCTTCCTGGATGAGGCCGTCGTCGATGTCGTAGACGATCATCATGGGAATCTCGACGAAGCGTCCGGTAGCGTCGCGCCCGAAGAGGGTGCCGGTGTTCGTGCCACGGAAGACGAACTCCATGATGACCCGGTTGCCGATCGCGGTGAGGCTCGTGGTCTGCGGGTCGGCGTCAGGGAACCCCTCGACGTAGATGCTGGCGAACATCGCGCCGATGGCCTCGCGCCCGACGATGGGTTCGGGCAGGGTCATGTCGTAGAACACGGCGTCTTCGGCGTAGTACCTCGGGTCGTGACGCTCGGAGTACGCCAAGAGCACGCCAAGGTTGGCTTGGGACAGGTCGTCTGGGGCGGCGACGAGCACATCGACCTCCTGGGCGAGCACGACCGACGATGCGGCGAGCGCGACTGCGAACACGATCCTTTCGAGCATGGGTACCTCCGTTGGCTTGGCGCCGAACCGACTCTGGCGCACGCGGCGTTATGCCGGCGTTCCAAAGCGGTCTGCTCAGCGAGGACCTGGGTACCGAGGGCGACGGCGGCGCGTCGTGCACGCACAAGCGCCGATGGCCGTCGAGGTACGTGCCGGCCGCTCGCGTATACTCGCGAGTGAGTGCCTGTTGCCGTCGAGCGCGTTCGGTCGCGCACTGGTGATGCGGCTGGGCGGCCTCGTTGCTGGTAGCTGGCCTCACCGGTCAAGGAGGTCGAGAGCCATGGCACGACGTCTGCTTGCCTTCCTACTCGTGGTTGCGGTGGTGGTGCTTGGTGCCTGCAACGGCCCTGGTACGGATCCACCCGATGACGGCAACGGCACTGTCCGCTTCACGCTCACGCTCCAGACCGCGGGCACCGGTAGCGGCAACGTCACCAGCGTTCCCGCCGGCATCAACCTTGCTACGGGCGCGACCGCCGCATCCTTCGACGAAGGCACCCCCATCACCCTGACAGCTGACCCCTCCGCCGGGAGCACCTTCGCCGGCTGGAGCGGTGGTGGCTGCAGCGGGACCGGCACGTGCGCCGTCACGCTCAGCGCCAACACCATCGTCACGGCGACCTTCGAGCTCGACGACGATCCGCTCGGGCAGGCCGACGTCGAGGCCGTGGTAGGTGCCATCGGCTCGTCCGTGGTTGCCGTCGGTACCGAACTCATCGACGACCCCGCCGTGTTCGCGATGCTCTCGTTCGACCCGACGTGCATGGACAAGGAGACCGACGAACTCAAGCGCGGCATCTTCCAGTACGACCCGGTTTCCGGGGATTGGGAGGTCATCGACCCAAGCGTGGCGTACGTCGCGTGCCGCTGGCCCTTCTGGGACGCCGATGGCGAGCTACGAGAGGCCGAGCTTCGCATCGACTGGGGCGGCACGACCTACGTTGGCTGGCGCTGGGGTCCCGACCAGGAGGTTCCCGCGAGTGGCATGACCGTCAGGCTGACCATCGATGGCGTCCCTGCGGGCCAGGTCGACGCGTCGCTCGAGTGGTATCAGGCCCCGGCCTGCTCCGACGGCGTGCTGGAACCCACCAGCGTTGGCGTTACGGGCAGCATGGGTCTCTTGGCGACGCTCTCGCTGAACGACATCGTGTACACGATGAGCGACACGCAGCTCGCGACGAGCGGCACCATCCTGGCAGAGTCTTCCATGGCGGAGGTCGGCATCGAGTGGGACGTCGCCATCGTCGGCTCCGTGACCCGGACCGAGGCGTGCTTCATCGACGACTTCGACCTGCGTTCGGGCGACGTCAGCGTGACGGCCTTCGCCGAGGCGGACGGTGCACGCTCGAGCCTCGGCTTCAACCTCGCCTTCGCCAACCTCGTGTACGACGATGATCTCGAATGGCTGCTCGAGTCCGTCGACGTCAGCGGCAGCGTCGACGTGAACGAGGCTCGGGCCGTGACCTTCACGGGGACCCTGGACGATCTGAACGAACCTGTCCCTGGCGCGAACGTCATCATCACCTTCGCCGACGGCAGCTCGATGACGCTCAAGGCGTTCATCGAGAACGTCCAGCTGTTGGCGAACACGGCGTCGCGGTTGCGGTCATTGGTGCGTTGAGGGACTGCCGAGGCCGTGCTGCCGCACGCGCGTGGTGCGGCGGCACGGCCCCCCCCTTGGGGCTCAACGCGTCGGAGGACCCTGCGGCTCGTGCAGGAGTCGCTCGGTCACGATCGAGCGGTAGGTCCGGATGTGCTCGCGCATCGCGCGCTCGGCGGCATCTGCGTCCCGTGCGGCGAGGGCGGCGAGGATGGTGCGGTGCTGGCGGCGCGTGCGCGCTTCCGTGTTGGTGTCGGCGGTAGCCGCCCTGACGCGCGCCACGCGGCCAGCCAGGCGCCGGGTGAGGTCAGCCAGCGTCGCGCTTCTCGCGAGGGCGACGATGGCGTCGTGGAACGCCTCGTCGGCGCGGATGTGGGCGGCCACGTCGCTGGCTGCTGTTGCATCGATGCGGTCCAGGAGCCGGCCGAGGTACTCGATGTCGGCGGCCGTAGCGTACTCCGCAGCCCGTCGCGCGGCAGCGCCCTCGAGCAGCGCGCGCACCTCGTAGACGTCGTCGACGTCCTCGGCCGTCAGCACCGTGACGCGCACGCCGCGATTGGGCGAGGCCTCGACCAGGCCGTCCTGGGCCAGGCGCCGTACCGCCTCGCGCACCGGCGTGCGCGAGACCGACCAGGCGCTGGCGATGTCGTGCTCGCGGATCCAGACGCCGGGGTTGAGCGCGCCAGTCAGGACCTCGTCGCGCAAGCGCTCGTAGACCTGCTGGGCGATGGTCTTGGGGGCGGCCTGGGGCTTCATCGGGAACGCCTCTCCTCACGGCGTGCGGGGATACCGGAACGTCGCGCACGTTCGGTTGTATGCATGATACAATGCTGGGGGCGATGTCGTGTCGTCACGGAGGTCGATCATGCGAGGACCGTTCGTCAACGAGTCATTCACGGATTTTGCGGTGCCTGAGAATCGTGAGCGGATGCTGGCCGCGCTCGATGCGGTCGAGGCGGATCTCGGTAGGGATTATCCGATCGTG
>SLIA01000131.1 GCA_007135935.1 Wenzhouxiangella sp. | reverse complement strand
CTGGATGCCTTTCCAAGCCTTGATCTTCTTGTATATACACCTGCTGAGTTTGAAGAGCTCACTTCAGACCCCTCTCCCGGCTTCTGGAGATCCTCTGTTGCTGAAATGAGGCGCATTGTCTGACACATCATCTGACCCCTTGTTTTTCCCCTGCCAATAAGCAAGCGCCCCTTTATAAGCCGGCTCAAGCAGCCCCGGACCGCTGCGGGAGTAGCTCTACGGTAGTTGGTTTTTTTTGGTGTTCGTTGCCGGTTATTTATCCCTAGAGCTCTCCAGCACTGCCCGCACCTTTTCCAGCTCAAGCCCCAGAGAAGCGGCAATATCTTCCGGGCCAAGCCTCTGGTTTGAAAGGGCTATCACCGCTTTAGATATTTTTTCTTCCCGCTCCAGACGCTCTTTTTCCGCTGTTTTAGTTGCCTTTTCCCGCTCCAGACGCTCTATTTCTGCGGTTTGAATTGCCTTTTTGCGCTCTTCTTCGGCAGCCCGAATCAATTTATCACGCTTGGTACTCTCTTTTTCCGCAGTTTGAATTGCCTTTTCCCGCTCCAGGCGCTCTTCTTCGGCGGTTTGCTCTGCCTGCTCAGCGGCCTTTCGATACCGCTCTTTTTCACGGGCCTCTTTTCTCAACTCCGCCCGGGTTTCGCGCATCTCTTTCTGCACCTTCTTCAGCTCTTTACGGGCCGCTTCGGTATAACCCTTCCACGTCGCCCGCTCAGACTGGGCTATCATCCGCCGTTCATACAGATCCCACTCACGGTCTTCCTGGGTAAAACTTTTTAACACTTCCACCACCTCCAGCATCTCAGGGGTCCGGCACTCAACAGGCGGGTCATCAAGGTCAATCTCCTTACCATGGGTCAATATCCACACCCACCGCTCAATCCCGCTTAACCCGTCTTTCCCGTTGTTCCCGTCTTCATCTTTGTTCTCGTCTCCTCCGTCACTTTGGCACACACCCATTTTACCACGGTCCCCGCGGTTTAGCAATCCGGCCCACTTATCAAGCTCTATGGCGATTAGGTAATCTTCCGCGGTAAGCAGGGTACCCTCGTCCCGGTCATACCACTGAAAAAAGCACGCCGGACTGCCTCCTTTGAAAAGGTCCCGCTTGAATAGCCAGATACCGATGACAGGCTGTACCTCATAAAACTCGTTACCCTTTTCAATCTGTTTGGCCATTACCGAAGACCAGGTGTACACCATCCGGCGGGTGATATGCCCGCCTAATACCAGCTGCACCTCAATTTGGTAGACCCGCCCTTCATTGTCACACGCCTTTACGTCTACCTCGGTGAGCTTGTCATCCAAGAGATCCCGCTGGTTGTAGGGGTTAAGCAGCTCAACCTCGGTTACGTCGATACCCGCTCTGGGGCCCAGGAGGGAGTTTAGAAAGTGAATTAAGAGCCTCTTGTGTTCTTCAGAGCCGAATATCTTTTTGAACACACAGTCTATTAACGGGTCTATTGCCGTCCTCGGTCTCTTCTCATCCCGTTTTCGCTGCCGTCTATCCGGTTCTTTAAGCTGTCTCTCCGAGTCTCCCCTGCCTGTCGGGTCCTGGGGGGTCATGTTTCTATTTTTGTCTTGCATATACAGTATGAGATAACCTGAACCCCGCCGGTGCTTTACATTTTTTTATTTTTTTTAGGTTTTTTAAGCAGGCGATTATTTTTAACCCGACAATTACCTTATTACCCGGCACTAACCCTCTACCTTGTGGGTTGCGTTTCCGGAGGCAGTACTTTTACATTCTCATCCCCTGTAAAAGGCAGGCACCCACTGGTTCATCCGCGCCCATCCGTGTTACCCGCCTGCCTCGCCCCGTATATCCGTAGTTTAATTATTCCCCGTCCGTATCAGCTCCAATTGCACGTCCCCATATACACTCCTCTACCTGCATATTTTTCAACTTGCCATTATCCCAGCAATAAGAACGTTCTAACACTGCTGCCGGCTGCCCGGATTACACCATTTTTATCCGGTTTATCCCGCAGACAAGCCGCGGACAAGCACAAAAAGGCCCTTTTACACTTTTTTTCAGTCTATTCCACGTTTTTTGCAAAAAGTTTAAATCACCGCTGCTGCCAAGGTCCTCTCTTACTATATACACCCCTTTAACCTCAAAGCACACAGTAACCCATATTAAATGAGAAAAGGAGCACCCCCTGCTATGTCTATACATGCCTACAACAACTTCTTTCAAAAAGCATTTGCCACCCCCCAGGCGGCACTGGACCTGGTACGAAACATTTTACCCCAAAGCTATTGGCACAACCTGGACCCGGTCACCGTCACCGTAATCGATAAAAGCTACATATCCGCCAACCTCAAGAAACAGTACACCGATCTGCTCATCTCCTGTACCCGCCGGGAAACAGACCCGCTGCCGCCGGACAGCTCAAATGCCATACATACCACGTCCCAAACTACGTCTGTGTCTACCTCACAAGCGGACCTCCCGCAACTACAGGCCCCGCCCCCGCCGCCGGCGGATACAAAAACACCAACCAAAAAAGAAATACTTTTCTACTTTCTGGTGGAGCATAAATCATACCAGGACCGCTGGTCGGTACTGCAGATACTCCGCTACTGTTTTGCCATCTGGAACGATTACTACCTGGAACACAAAGGCGGCATCACTACCCTGCCCGAAATTGTGCCCGTACTCTTCTACCACGATACACCCGCCTGGGGCCACCCCCTGCAGTTCGCCGACCTGGTTGCCGCTCGTGACCCCCATGCCTATCATCAAGTGCGGTGTGAGCCCATATTTGTAGACTTGAAACAGCTCTCCCTGGATAAGCTTTTCGGCTCGTACCGGGCAATCCTCGGACTCACGGTGTTGGGTTATCTGAAAGAAACCCTTACCCCGGAAGCCGCCCGGAACATCCTGGAGACCATGCGGCGCTGTGAACCCGACCCGCAATCCCGGGAGTTTTTCGCCGCCTGTATAGAAGCCTTTTGCCGGGTAAAAGAGAAGAAAGAGCTGGATGTGCTGCTTTCAGAAGCGGATAAAATAGAGTATACTACCATCAAGGAGGACGCCATGACCTACGCCGAGGAACTCATTTTGGAGGGACAGAAAAGGGGTAAATTGAAAGGCAAGATTGAAGATAAACAGCAGGTGCTTGTCAGGCTGCTTAATAAGAAATTCGGCCTTTCCGCCGCCGAAGAAGAAACCATAAGCCGGGTCACAGACATAGAGGCCCTAGACCGGGCCTTGGATGAGATTATCACCTCTGAAACAAAAGCAGACGTGCTCGCTCTGTTACAATAAAGTCACTGCACTCTTATGTTACAGCCGG
>SLIA01000164.1 GCA_007135935.1 Wenzhouxiangella sp. | reverse complement strand
TCTAACGTGGCGTCGCGGTTGAGCCAGACCGGCGCGATCTGGGCCGCGGCCACGACCAGGCGGTCACCGGCCACGATCGTTTCCGAATCGGTAGACCATGACCATGGCGTCTTCGCGACCGTCATTGTCGGGATAGTAGCCCGGTCGTCGGCCGATCACGCTGAAGCCGTAGCGCCGGTAGAGCGCCACCGCACCCCGGTTGGACGGACGCACCTCGAGAAACATCCGGCTGGCCGAGACCAGGCGCGCCTCGCGCAGCAGGTGGTCGAGCAGAATACCGGCCAGCCCGGCGCGACGCCGGTCGGGATGAATGCACAGGTTGAGCAGGTGACACTCATCGAGCGCGTGCGAAACAATGGCGTAGCCACGCACCTGCTCACCCTCGGTCAACACGTGACAGCGATAACCGACACGCAGGCAATCGGCGAAGATGCCGCGACTCCAGGGGAATGGATAGGAGGCCTGTTCGATGGCGTACACTTCGGCCAGGTCGCCGCGTAACATGCGGCGCACCTTCACGCTGGGTGAGAGCACGGCCGACATCTAGCGCGCCATCCGGGGTGCGAGTGCCTGCCACAGGCCGCGGCGTGCCTCGGCACTCGTCGCGATTTCTTCCAGCGACGACACCTGGCAGACCGGGGCGGCGCTGACCGCGCGTGGCGGTTCGCCGAAGGCCAGCACGTGGGCGATACCCCGGCTTTCCAGTTCCGAAACCGGCACCCCGGCCGAATCGGAAATGGCCCACTGACCGAAACGGCAGCGCTCGGCGCCGATCACGGCGGTGATATCGGCCAGCAATTGTTCGTGCTGGCCCGACCAGGGCTCGCGCTGCACCAGCAGCCAGTCGCCACCGCCCGAGGCCATGCGAATACGAAGCCCCTGCTCATCGGCCGCCTCGGCCGTCGCCGCCGGACGGATCACGGTTTCAGCCGCGGGCTGGCGGCGCACCCAGACATCGATGCCCATCGCCGCCAGGCGCTGACGCGATCGTGGATCAGTGACCGGCATCGATATCCTCCCGCCGCCGGCGCCGGCGTTGCAGGTAGCGGCCGCGAGCGGTCAGCACCGGCCCCGACAGGACGTAGACCAGTCCCACCGTCAGCAACACCGCCGGCAGGTCGATGGCCAGCAAGACCAGCAGCACGAGCAGGACGAAGATCCAGGCGATCGGCACCCGGTCCTTCACCGGCCAGGATTTGAAACTGAAGTAACGCACCCGCGAGAACATCAGCGTGCCCAGCAGGATGGTCAGCACCAGTACCGCCCAGGCGACGGTCTCCGGTGCGATGTTGCGGCTTTCGGAAAACCATACGGCCGCGACGATGGTGCCGGCGGCCGCCGGACTGGCCAGGCCCTGGAAGTAACGCTTGTCGGCCACGCCGGCCTGGGTGTTGAAGCGCGCCAGCCTGAGTGCGGCGCAGGCGGCGTAGAAGAAAGCGCCCAGCCAGCCGATGTTGGCGGCCATGGTGTCGGCCTCGCCGAGGTCGGACAGGGCCCAGGTATAGACCAGCACGGCCGGGGCCATGCCGAACGAGACCATGTCGGAGAGACTGTCGTACTCCACGCCGAAATCGGTCTGGGTGTTGGTCATGCGCGCCACCCGGCCATCGAGACCATCGAGCACACCGGCGATCAGAATGGCGATGCAGGCCGCCACCGGCTGATCGCCGATGGCCGAGACAATGGCAAAGAACCCGGCCATCAACGCGCCGGTGGTCAGGGCGTTGGGCAGCAGGAAGGCGCCGCGGGCGGGACCGTTGGAAGGCTTGTCCTGGTTCATCTCTTGCCAGACATCCGGCATCGGGAAAATCGGCCCCAAAGCATATCACCCCGGGCCTTGTGCTGCCTGCCCGTTGTGCGGCAGCCGGGTCCACGGGCTGGTATCATTGCCGGCTTCGTTCGTCTCGATCCGATCACCGCCATGAAAACCTCTGCCTTTCATCTTGCCACCAAGCGCGAAGTGCCCGCCGACGCCGAAATCGTCAGCCACCAGCTGATGCTGAGAACCGGCATGATCCGCAAGCTGACTTCCGGGATCTATACCTGGACACCGCTGGGCCTGAAGGTCCTGAGGAAGGTCGAGCAGGTGGTGCGCGAGGAAATGGACGCCTCCGGCTCGCTGGAGATGCTGATGCCGGCCATCCAGCCGGCCGAGCTGTGGCAGGAATCGGGGCGCTGGGATGACTTCGGACCGCTGCTTCTGAAAATCACCGACCGCGCCGGACGCGAATTCGCCTACGGTCCGACTCACGAAGAAGTGATCACCGAGTTTGCCCGCGCCGATCTGCGCTCCTACAAGCAGTTGCCGATCTGTTTCTACCAGATCCAGAACAAGTTCCGCGACGAGATCCGCCCGCGCTTCGGCGTGATGCGCGCACGCGAGTTCCTGATGAAGGACGGCTACTCCTTTCACATGGACGACGAGTGTCTCGACCGCTTCTACCGGGTCATGTACGAGACCTACTCGAAGATCTTCGAGCGCCTGGGGCTGAAGTTCAAGGCGGTGGCGGCCGACTCCGGTGCCATCGGCGGCGCGGTCAGCCACGAGTTCCACGTGCTGGCCGACTCGGGCGAAGACCAGATCGCGCACGTGCCCGACGGCGAGTTCGCCGCCAATGTCGAACTGGCCGAGGCCGTGGCCGTGGGCGAACGGGCCGAGCCAACCGAGGACATGCGCCTGGTCGACACGCCCGATGCAAAAACCATCGCCGACCTGGTCGATCAGTTCGAGCTGCCCATCGACAAGACCGTCAAGACGCTGGTGGTCGAGGCCAGCGATGAAGTCGATGCCGATTTCGTCGCCCTGCTGGTGCGCGGCGACCACGAGCTCAATGCCGTCAAGGCCGAGAAACTCGCCCAGGTGGCCGCGCCGCTGCGCATGGCAACGGAAGAAGAAATCCGGGCTGCCATCGGTGCCGGTCCGGGCAGCCTGGGGCCGGTCAAGCTGCCCATCCCCTGCATCATTGATCGCCAGGTCGCGCTGATGAGCGATTTCGGCGCCGGCGCCAATATCGACGACAAGCACTACTTCGGCATCAACTGGGAGCGTGATGTCGCCTTGCCGGAAGTCGCCGACCTGCGCAATGTCGTCGCCGGCGATCCCTCGCCCGACGGCAAGGGCCGGCTCGAGCTGATCCGCGGTATCGAGGTCGGCCACATCTTCCAGCTCGGCCGCAAGTACTCCGAGGCCATGAACGCCGTGGTCATGGATCCCGACGGTCGTGGCGTCCACCCGACCATGGGCTGCTACGGCATCGGTGTCTCGCGCATCGTCGCCGCGGCCATCGAGCAGAACCACGACGACAACGGCATCATCTGGCCCGAGGCCATGGCGCCGTTCGACGTGC
>SLIA01000014.1 GCA_007135935.1 Wenzhouxiangella sp. | reverse complement strand
TCATTCTCCTCGAACTGAGCGACTTCCGTCACCAACTCGAAGTCCCGCAGATTCATCGTGATGAGAACGAATCCCTTCCATCGAGACCGGCGATAAGGCAGGGTAGGGGGGAAGGGCACGGCGCAGGCACAGGATACCGCTGAGCGCTGCTCATGGGGCTCCGCGAAGGGGTCACTGCTCACGGGGCCACAGCAAACCCCGCCCGCTCCAGCTCCGCTTCGGCTTCCGTCACGAAGCCGTGCTCCGCCCCGTACCCCTCCCGGAGTCGTGGGAGCGCCTCGCCCAGCACCGCCAACGCCTCGTCTCCGCGGCCCGCTGCCAGGAGGGAGCGTCCCAGAAATCCCTGGACCTGAGCCAGGAATCGTTGGCCGGGGGGAAGGGCCAACGAGGCCACCTCGTAAGCCTCGCTGAGCACGGGGACAGCCGCGTCCGCGCGGTCGTTACGGAAGAGGAAGAGCCCGTATTCGTTCAGTGCCCGTGCCAGATAGGGATCGTCTGTGGACAGGGTCTCCCGCGAGATTTCCACGGCTATTTGATGGATGCTGTCGGCTTCGACGGCTCGTCCCCCCTGCCGGTCGATGGTCGCCGCCAGGTTCGAGAGGTGGTAGGCGATATCGGGGTGACGCTCCCCCAACGAGGCCACGAAAATGTTCATGGCCTCACGCATGTGGCCTTCCGCCGTCCCGTGGTCCCCGAGACGGGCGGCCAGAAGAGCCTGGTCGGCAAGCTTTTCCGCTACCCTCAGGGAGCCTTCGCCGTATCGGGATACGGCCCTGGCATGGGCTTCTTCCATGATCTCCCCGGCTTCGTCAAGGTGACCAAGCCGGACGAGGTAGACACTCAGATTCGAGAGGAAGACGTCCTCGTTGGATCGCTCCTCCTCGGGGAGGGACCGACTGATTTCGATGGCCTCGCGCAGTCGTGCCGCGCCGGCGTCGTATCCCTCCAGGAAGGTGAGGATGGCGGCCTGGTTTGCCAGGACCGTGGCCACCGTCTCAGTGCGGGGACCGTCGACTCGACGATAGACCGTAAGCGCGGAGTCGAAGAGGACGTTGGCCTCTTCAAAGCGCCCGAGGGTCTCGGCCACCTTTCCCAGATGGTTCAGGCTCGTCCCCTCTCGCATGGTGCCAGGCGAACGCTCACTCCGGGCCAGTTCCAGCGCTTCTCCATGAGCCTGCTGGGCTTCCTCCAAGCGGCCCAGATTCCAGTACAGTAGGCCCGCCAGATCCAGTGAGGACCAGAGCAGTCCGGGGTCGCCGGAGCGGCGGCGCAGCTCCACCGCCTCTTCCACCAGCGGGATGGCCAGTTGGGGCAGTCCCATGGCCTGATAGGCCTGTCCCATGACGTGCAGCATCCGGGCTCGGGTGAGAGGATCGTCCTCAAGCTCCCGGCGGATCCGCTGGGAACCCTGATCCAGGAGGTCCCGGGCCGTTGCGGGAGGACCGGGGTTGGCGTCGGGATTGGCACGTTCGAAGAGCCCGGCCAGGAAATCGGCAGTAGCGACCGCCTGGCGGGCTTCGGCCTGAGCTCGATCCCGCTCCTGCGCCAATTCCCACGTGTAGAAGGCTACGGTGGTCACAAAGACGATGAGGACCAGGACGCCCGCCCCCACCTCCCTGGCGTTTCTGCGCACGAACTTCCTGGTCCGATACCCAAAGGAGGTGCCTCGGGCCACCACCGGCCGCCCCTGGCGGAAGCGTCGCAGGTCGTCGGCCAGGGCACCCACCGACGGATATCGGTGCTCCGGTTCCTTCCGCAGAGCCGTGGCAACGATCCTCTCCAGATCCCCAGCCAGCGTGCGCGTCAGACGTTGGACGGTGGAGCCTCGGGCCGCTGCGACCCCGGCGTCAACCACCGTGGTGATTCGGGGAGGTTCGACCTCGCAGATCTCCCGCTCCATCTCGGCCGGTCGCCGGCTGGTGATGCGCTGGGCCGGCCGGCCCACCAGGAGCTCGTACAGGAGGAGTCCGAGAGCGTAGACATCGGTAGCCGTGGTCACCGTCTCGCCCCGGATCTGTTCCGGCGTGGAGTAGGCCGGTGTCAGCAGGCGCAGGTGCGTTCCTGTTTCCTGGCTATCGTCGTCCGTCCGTTCCAGGAGCTTTGCGATGCCGAAGTCCAACAACTTCGGAGTCCCTTCGCCGGTGACCAGCACATTTCCGGGCTTCAGATCCCGATGGACAACCAATCTGGTATGGGCGTGCTCCACCGCCGCGCAGACCTTCAGAAAGAGGTCGATTCGGCAATCCACCGGAAGCCGCTGAGCGTCGCAGTATCGGTCGATGGGCTCCCCATCCACGTATTCCAGGGCCAGCCAAGGGCTTCCGTCGGGAAGGGTTCCTCCGTCCAGGAGACGCGCCACGTTGGGATGGGCGAGTCCGGCCAGGATCTGACGCTCGGTCCGAAAGCGGCGGATGGTTTCTCCGTGGAGTGCGCCGGAACGGATCACCTTGATGGCCACCTGCGCCGCATATTCGGCGTCGGCCCGCTCCGCCAGGTACACCGAGCCCATCCCCCCACGGCCCAACTCCCGGACGACTCGGTAGGCTCCCACCCGGTCGTCGGCCTTGAGTAGCGATGCGTCCCCGGTGCCATCCGGTGGCAAGGAAGGCGACGCGGACTGCGCCGCCTCCCCCACCACCTCGGCCAGGTAGTCGCCCGGGTCTTCTTCCGCCATCTGGTCGGCCCGGAGAAGCTCCATCACCTGGCGGCGGAGTTCGCGGTCGCCCGACGCCTCCCGTTCAACGAAGTCGTCTCGTTCTCCCGGGGGGCGTTGGAGGGCTGCTTCGAAGAGGGCCTGGATGCGGATCCAGAGATCGGTGTCCATGAGGCAAGGATACGGTCAGTGCACGCGGAGCGCACTCACAGGGCCATGAGTCCTCACGAGCCTGCCCTGTGGGTGTCGGCACGGAGGCCGTTCGCACCATTCCGACCTCCGGCCCCACCGGAGCCCGCTGGTCCCACCTGGAAACGATTTCCGCTCTCGTTGACCTGACTGTCCAGCGAAAGGATTCCGATGGAGGCGCCGCCACCACCACCTCCTCCCCGGCCACCCCGGCCGCCGGCACCGCCGCGACCTCCACCACCACCGCCGCCGCCAACACCGGCATTGCTCACCGATCCTCCGTTGCCTCCCGGCTCACCGGAGCCGCCCGTCCCGCCTGCGCCCCCGTTGCCGCCACCGGCAGTCTCAAGGTGGCTTCCCACCACCCGAACCGATGACCCACCGGCGACGAGGATCGCGATGGAGGCGCCGCCTCCCGATCCGCCGACTCCGCCGAACCCCCCGAGCCCTCCGGCGCCTCCGCCTCCCCCTCCACCTCCGCACATACCGGCCAGAGCTCCCCCGCCG
>SLIA01000069.1 GCA_007135935.1 Wenzhouxiangella sp. | reverse complement strand
TGAGCGGCTCAAAGGAAATCGTAGGCAAGATCAAGAGCGTCCAGAACACGCGCAAGGTCACCAGCGCGCTGGAGATGGTCTCTGCCAGCAAGATTCGAAAGGCCCAGGACCTGATGGAGGCCTCGCGACCCTATGCGCGCATGATGCGCCAGGTGATCGGCCACCTTGCCCAGGCCACCCTGGAAGAAGAGCATCCGTTCACCGTCGAGCGTGAGGAAGTCAAGCGGGTCGGCTTCATCATCATGGCCACCGATCGCGGCTTGTGCGGCGGCTTGAACAACAACATGTTCCGTAAGCTGCTGGCCGAATTCCGCCAGTGGCAGGAGAAGGATGTCGAGATCACCACCGTGGTCATCGGGCGCAAGGCGGCGCAGTTCTTCCGCCGGCTCAAGGTCGATATTTCCGCGGCCACCCAGGATCTCGGCGAGCAGCCGCGTCTCGAGGACCTGATCGGCACCGTCAAGGTGTGCCTGGACGATTACCGCGAGGGCAGGCTGGACCGTCTGTACCTGTGCTACAACCATTTCGTCAACACCATGACGCAACAGACCAGGTTCGACCAGCTGCTGCCGTTGCCGGCAGCCGACGAGAAGCCGATGCTGCAGTACTGGGATTACATCTACGAGCCCAATCCGACCGAGCTGCTCGACGAGTTCCTGACGCGCTACCTCGAGACGCTGGTCTACCAGGCCTCGCTGGAAAACCTGGCCAGCGAGCATGCCGCCCGCATGGTTGCCATGAAGAACGCCTCGGACAACGCCAACAACCTGATCGACGAGCTCAAGCTGGTCTACAACAAGGCCCGGCAGGCGGCGATCACCCAGGAGATTTCCGAGATCGTCGGTGGTGCGGCGGCAGTGTGATGGAAAGAGGTGAAAGGTAAAAGGTAAGAGGTGAAAGGCAAAAGGTAAGAGGTGAAAAGACAAAATGGGTTCCTTTTACTTTTCACCTTTTACCTTTCACCGCATTTGAAAAAACCTGGCTTCGGTGAAGCGAGCAAACGAAGCCACCAATACTTGAGGTATAGCTCATGAGTTCCGGAAAGATTGTTCAGATTATCGGTGCCGTGGTCGACGTGGAATTTCCGCGCGATGCAGTGCCCAAGGTCTACGACGCCCTGACTGTCGATGACACCGAGATCACGCTGGAAGTCCAGCAGCAGCTCGGCGACGGCGTGGTGCGCACCATTGCGCTGGGTTCGACCGACGGTCTGAAGCGCAACCGTCCGGTGACCAACAGCGGCAAGGCTATCACCGTGCCGGTTGGCAAGAAGACCCTGGGCCGCGTCATGGACGTGCTTGGGCGCCCCATCGACGAGGCCGGCGATATCGGTGCCGAGCAGGAGTGGGCGATTCACCGCCAGGCGCCGTCGTTCGAAGAGCAGGCCGCCAGTAACGAACTGCTCGAAACCGGCATCAAGGTCATCGACCTGATCTGCCCGTTCGCCAAGGGCGGCAAGGTCGGCCTGTTCGGTGGTGCCGGTGTCGGCAAGACCGTGAACATGATGGAGCTGATCCGCAACATCGCCATCGAGCACTCGGGTTACTCGGTCTTCGCCGGTGTCGGCGAGCGCACTCGTGAGGGTAACGACTTCTATCACGAAATGAAGGACTCCGACGTCCTCGACAAGGTGGCCCTGGTCTATGGCCAGATGAACGAGCCGCCGGGCAACCGCCTGCGCGTGGCCCTGACCGGGCTGACCATGGCCGAGTACTTCCGCGACGAAGGCCGTGACGTGCTGATGTTCATCGACAACATTTACCGTTACACCCTGGCCGGTACCGAGGTCTCCGCCCTGCTCGGCCGCATGCCCTCCGCGGTGGGCTACCAGCCGACCCTGGCCGAGGAAATGGGTGTGCTCCAGGAGCGCATCACCTCCACCAAGACCGGCTCGATCACCTCGATCCAGGCCGTTTACGTGCCTGCCGATGACCTCACCGACCCGTCGCCGGCGACCACCTTCGCTCACCTCGACGCCACCGTCGTGCTGTCGCGAAACATCGCCGAGCTGGGTATCTACCCAGCGGTCGATCCGCTCGACTCCACCTCGCGCCAGCTCGACCCGCTGGTCGTTGGCCAGGAGCACTACGAGGTCGCCCGCAAGGTCCAGGGCACCCTGCAGCGCTACAAGGAGCTCAAGGACATCATCGCCATTCTCGGCATGGACGAGTTGAGCGAGGAAGACAAGCTGACCGTTGCCCGCGCGCGCAAGGTCGAGCGCTTCTTCTCGCAGCCGTTCTTCGTCGCCGAGGTCTTTACCGGTACCCCGGGTGTCTACGTCTCCCTGAAGGAAACCATTCGCGGCTTCAAGGGCATCGTCGAAGGCGAGTACGATCACCTGCCCGAACAGGCCTTCTACATGGTCGGTACCATCGATCAGGCCGTGGAGAAGGGTCAGAAGATGCAGGAAAAGGCTGCGTGATTGGGCCGGTGAGGCGGCAGGCGTAAGGCGCGAGGCGGGACACCTGCCGCGCGCGACGCTCAAGGCTTCATCGTTTGGCGCACGAAAAAAGTGAGTGCATAGATGGCTTCAACGATACATTGCGACATTGTCAGCGCCGAGGCTGAAATCTTCTCCGGCGACGCCGCCATGGTGGTGGTGCCGGGCGAGGAAGGCGAGCTCGGCATCGCGCCGCGCCATGCGCCGTTGCTCACGCGCCTGGTCCCTGGCCAGGTGCGGGTAATCCTGCCTGAGAGCGGAGAAGAGCAGTTCTTCTACATCTCCGGCGGCTTGCTGGAGATTCAGCCCCACGTGGTCACCGTGCTTTCCGATACCGCGCAGCGGGCCGGCGATCTTGACGAGGCCGCCGCACTCAAGGCCAAGGAAGAAGCCGAGCGCGCGATCAAGGATCGCAGTGCGGGCATGGAAGTGGCCCAGGCGCAGGCCCAGCTTGCCGAAGCGATGGCCCAGCTGGCCGCGCTGGAGCGGTTCCGCAAACAGCTCAAACGCTGAGTTCCGGCCGGCCCCGCGCCGCGGGGCCGCGCCTATCTTCTTCTCCCTCCGGAACGATCCGTTCCCCCTCCTCCCGGCCGCTTTCTGGCCACTGCAGGCACTTGAACCAATCCGGTTGGTCATTTTCCAATTCAACTGGAATCTGATACTCTGCCTGCAAAAGGAGGAAGAAGACGATGTCAAGACCACTCGGGATTGTCTTAGCCGGTCTTCTCGTTACCCTGGGGGGGGTAGGCTGTGGTGCCGACGAGATGCCTGATAACACCCGCCTGCTCGAAGCCTTCGAGCAGGGGCGTACCGGGGTGTGGGTCAGCGGGCATGGCCGGGTTGCGCAGGTTCTGGCCGATGAAACCACGCCGATCGGCTTTCCCCGGCAGCGATTCAACGTCCGCGTCAACGATCAGCTCACCGTGCTGGTGCGCCATTCCATGACCGAGTCCGGCCCGGTGCCCGTCCAGCGGGGCGATACGATTGCATTCCATGGGCGTTACGAGTTCGACGCCAGTGGCGGTACCATCTCGCTGACCCATCACGACGCCTCCCAGCCCGGAAGCGGCGGCTGGATTCGGCACGAAGGCGTGACCTACGAGTAATTTCCTTCAGGGGCGATCGCCGCTGAACCTCGTGGCTTCGGCGCCCGTGATCTCGCCCGTGCGGGCGGATTCATGGACGTAGAGTTCCACCGGCCGTTCGATCCGGATCGGCCCTTCGACCACCACTTCCGGCCCCACAATGATCTTCGGGGTCCCCGAAACTGTGGTTCCACGGGTCTGCTGAACGTGGATCTCGCCTTCGATGCGGGTGCCGTCGAGTAGCTCAATGTTGCCATTGGCACCAGCAACGCCGCCGGCGTGGGCCCCGGTCAGGATAATGGCGCCGTTGGTTGACCGCACCGTGCCGGCAATGCGCCCGCCCTGGGCGATGCCGAGGCGACCGTTGGTGGTTTCCACGTCCCCGTCCACCGTGACTTCTTCGGCCAGCTCAATGGCGCCATTGGTGTTGCTCACGTCGCCGTCGACCGTCACCCCCTGCCCGATACGGATGCGCCCGTTTGTGCCCTGAATCGACGCTGCATGCGCCCCCGAATCCACTTCGATGGCGCCATTGGTGTTGCGAAGGGCATTGAGGCGGGTGCCGGATCCGATGAAGATGGCCCCGTTGACATTGCGAACATCGCCAGAGATGGTGCAATCACGCCCGATGCGGATGGAGCCGTTGACGTTGCGCACATCGCCATCGACCTGTTCGCCGTCGGCAATCTGAATGTTCCGGTTGACCGCCCCGCAGCCGGCGACCATCAGGGCGACCAGGAAGAAGGTGGCAATGTGTCTGATCTGCATGCCGTGACTCCATACCAATAGGAGCTACGATTGTCACTGAAGCACGCCGGAAAAACCAGTGAGGAAAGTCATGTCTGCGATTCGGGCGGGTCGGTGGCACCGCCATCGTTGGTCAGCGCGGCGAAATCGAACAGGTTGCGATCACACAACTGCGACGGGGCAATGTTGCCCAGGGCGCGAAAGATCGACATGGTCCGTCCCGGCTGGATGCGTTCCCAGTCGTTGAGCATTTGCTTGATCTGCTGCCGCTGAAGGTTGGGCTGGCTGCCGCACAGGTTGCAGGGGATGATGGGATACTCGCGCAGTTCGGCCAGTTGGGCCAGGTCCTCTTCGCGACAGTAGGCCAGTGGGCGAATAACGATATGGCGCCCGCAGTCGCTTTTGAGTTTCGGCGGCATGGCCTTGAGGGCGGCGCCATGGAAGAGGTTGAGGAAGAAGGTCTCGACAATGTCGTTGAGATGATGGCCCAGGGCAATCCTGGTCATGCCGTGCTGGCGGGCGAATTCGTACAGAGTGCCCCGCCGGAGCCTCGAACACAGGCCGCAGGTCGTCTTGCCTTCCGGCAACACCCGCTGGACGATCGAGTAGGTGTCCTTCTCGATGACGTGCCATTCGATCCCCAGCGACTCCAGGTATTCGGGCAGGACGTGTTCGGGAAAGCCGGGCTGTTTCTGGTCGAGATTGACCGCGACAAGCTCGAAATCGACCGGCGCTGACTGCTGCAGGCCCATGAGCAGGTCGAGCATGGCGTAGGAGTCCTTCCCGCCGGACAGGCAGACCATGATGCGGTCGCCGTCGGCGATCATGCCGTAGTCGGTCACGGCCTGACCCACTTGGCGACGCAGGCGCTTGATCAGCTTGTTGGCCGAATAGCGGGACTTGCGCGCATCCGGCGCACTCTCGGAAACGGACTTGATGGTCAACGGCAGGCTGGGCATACTCGTGAGTTGGTCATCATTGGTGAGGCAATGATTCTAATCCACACATCGAATCGGCGTCGGCGATGACGATGGGCTTGAGCGAAATCCAGGCGCGCCTGGCGGAGTTGCGCGAGGAGCATCGTGATCTCGACGAGGCAATTACCCGAATGGGGGAAAGTCCCTCGGTCAACCAGCTTCAGCTCGTGCGCTTGAAAAAGCGCAAGCTGCGCCTGCGCGACCAGATCGCTTACTGGGAAAGCCGCCTGATCCCCGATCTCGATGCCTGAGTGCTTCAGGCGGCTTCGCGGTTCAGCTCGGGCAACTCCGGTGTCACCTGGATGATCGTGTGCCGGATTTCCTTCGACAGAATCAGCTTGGCGTCGCGGGCGAAATTCTCGAGCTGGCGATCGAAAGTCAGGTTGCCGTCGTCATCCCGACCGAGAATTTCGCTTTCGAACAGCGACTCGATGAACTGCTTGAACAGCGTTCGATCGTAGAACTCCGGCGCCTCGAATTCGTGCAGGAGCGAAATTCTCTGAGCGCTGAGGATGCACAGTCTTTCGAGCTGTTGCCGGGTCAGCCGCCCCGAGCCGTTCTTGACCAGCACCGCGACGGTGATGAAATAGCGCTCGAAAGTCTGCAGCAGGGAGCCGCCGAGCAGGCGCAGGTAATAGCTCTCGTCGCTGCCCCCGGCGGCACGTTGCAGAAAATCGTTGGAAGAGCGCAACATGCCCAGATCGGTCAGGGCCGCGGTGCACTGCTCGATCACCCCGCCGAGTTCGGCTTCGTTCCAGGGCAGGAACAGTTCGCGTTTGATGAACGGGTAAACAAACCGGCTCAGTTGCAGGAGCCGGTCTTTCTTGACGCGCTGGACGTTGAGAAAGCAGCAGGCGATCCAGGCGCTGATGGCGACCAGGTGGGCAGTATTGTTGCGGAAGTAGGTCAGCAGGACGGCGTTGGTCGGGTCGGTGCGGATGATGTTGCCGAGTTGGTGCTGCTGGCGCTCGATGATGCCCAGCTCCAGGCCGTACTCGATGACCTGGCCCGCATTCATCGGCGTGACGGTGATGCGATCGGAATAGGCGCTCAGGGTGATGACGTTCTTGAGCAGGCCGATGGTGCGTTCCAGATCGTCCTCGTCCAGGGCCTGTTTGCGGCTGGCCAGCAGTGCCGTGGCCAGCAGGTTGATCGGATTGACGTCGGCGCTGCGGTTGATGTTGACCATGATCTGTCGGGCCAGATCGTCCACCAGGCCGGGCAGCCATCGGGGCTTTGCCGTGTCCGGCAGCGACTCCTCGACCCATTCGGGGTGATGCGCGGTGAGCAGCCTGTTGAGCATGATGGGTTCGCCGAAGCTCACGGCAACTTCGCCGTAATTCTTGCGCAATATGTTGACGACGTTGCGGAAGTCCGACAGCGATTCAGGCTTCTTCTGACGTCCGGATAGCTCGGAGATATAGGAGTTGCCCTCGGCCAGCCGTTCGTAGCCGATGTAGACCGGCTGGAACATGACCGGCTTTTTGGGGTTGCGCAGGAAGGCGCGCACGGTGATGGAGAGCATGCCGGCGCGTGGCGGCAGCAGGCGCCCGGTTCGCGAGCGCGTCCCCTCGATGAAATACTCCAGTGACACGCCGCGGTCGAGGATCAGTTCGACATACTGGTTGAATACCGCCGCATAGAGTGGCTGCGACCGAAACGAGCGGCGCAGGAAAAAGGCACCGCCGCGCCTGAGCAGCCGGCCCACCAGCGGCATGTTGAGGTTGACGCCGGCGGCGATATGCGGCGGCACGAAACCTCGGTGGTAGAGCAGCCACGACAGCAGCATGTAGTCCATGTGACTGCGATGACACGGCACGTAGACGATTTCGTGCCCGGGGGCCTGGTCGCGAAACTGGCTGAAATGATGGACCTTGACGCCGCGATAGATGCGGCTCCAGAACCAGCTCAGCAACAGATCGGCAATCCGCACGAAGGTGTAGGAGTAGTCGGCTGCGATTTCGCGGGCGTAGTCCCGCGCGGCCGCCTCGGCCTTGTCAACGCTGGTGTCGTCGCGCCTGGCCTTGGCCTCGATGGCTTCACGCACCGCCGGGCTGCGCACCACGCGCTCGACCAGCGTGCGGCGGTGGGAGCGGTCCGGGCCGATGGCGGCGGTCCGCACCCGCTTGAAATGCACCCGCAGCACCCGGCTGATGCGTCTGAGTGCCTGTTCGCGATCGTCGGTTTCCTCGAAGATTCGCTCCAGGGTTACCGGCTTGCCGAACTGCACCATGGTTGCCCGACCATTGATGAAGGTGCTGATCAGGCGCCTGAGTCGCCCGCCGACAGCCCAGTTCTCCGAGAACAGGATCTTGAAAAAACTCTCTTCTTTGTCCGGGGCGCGTCCGATCAGTACGGTCACCGGCACGATCTGGACCGGTGCCAGCGTGTCCGGGTCTTCGCGCTCGATCAGTTCGGCCAGGATGCGCGAGTGCCGGCGCTTTTCCGGCCGCCGGAAAATGAATCCGTTGCTCCGACGGCTGGCGCCAAAGCTTCTTCGCAGTTGCGTGTCACCCACCTCGAAAGGCGCAAGCGGGTGATGCCAGCCCAGCTTGATGCAGATCTGCTCGACGATCAGCGTGGTGCTCAGCGCGTAGCTGTCGATCATGTAGAACACCGGCCGCTCGGGGTCGAGCTCCAGCTCGCCGAGTTCCTCGGGCAGCACGGTTGAGCGAACCCACCAGTGCAGTATTCGGCGCAACAGCGCCAGCCAGGCGCCATACAGGCTGATCAGCAAACGTTTGAGGGGGCGCGAATCGGGCATGCGGGAATCGATTCCGTGTCGAATGGGAGATTTTACCATTGCCGCGCCTGGCCTCCGGGCTGGCAAAAAAAACCGGGCGCCCCCTTGGGGTTGCCCGGCAATCAGTCGTCCGGAGAGGACTGTCGTGCGCCCGTGGGCGCTTGTCGATCGTCAGATCCCGGGCGGATGTGCCCGCGGACTGTGCGCAAGATCATAGCCCAATGCAGGTAACTTTATCAAGCTCTTAAAGTAAACGCTTCATCTAGCTGAATATGCTTGATATTTCTTCCTGGATTTTTGCCGCTGCGGTGGCCGGGTCGTCGGCATCGCGAATCGGGCGCCCCACCACGATGTAGTCGGCGCCGGCGGCGAACGCGTCGGGAACGGTCAGGGTGCGTTTCTGTTCATCGACATTGGCGACCGGGCGGATCCCGGGGCAGACGGCAACAAGTCGATCATCCACCTCGCGTCGCAGGGCGGCCACTTCCAGCCCCGACGAAATCACGCCCGTGCAGCCCAGCGCCAGCGCGCGCCGGGCACGCGAGAGGACCAGCGCCTCCACATCGCACTTGAAGCCCAGGTCGTCGAGGTCGCCCTGGTCCAGGCTGGTCAGTGCAGTGACCGCCAGTATGCCCATTTCGCCACGATTGGCCACGGCCGCTTCGAGCATGGTGTCGTTGCCGTGTACGGTCAGGAAATCCACCTCGCGGCGGGCCAGTTGCGCGGTGGCACGGCCAACCGTGGGCGGAATGTCGAACAGCTTGAGATCGGCGAACACGCGCTTGCCGGCGGCCTTGAGCTCGTCGGCCAGTTCGAAGTAGTTGCCGCTCAGAAAGAACTCGAGTCCGAGCTTGTAGAAGCGCACGTGGTCGCCGAGGGTGGCGATAAGCTTGCGCGCCTGGTCCAGATCGGGAACGTCCAGGGCGAAGATCAGCCGTTCTTCAGCGGGAATGTCTTGGCGATGGTTCATGGCGTCGAAAATGCTCCTTGATGGCCGGACCCACGCGGTCCGGGTGATGCATGTGCAGGTGATGGCCACCGGGCAGTCCCAGCGAGTCGGACTGGCCGAGCGCCGCAAAGCGTCGCTGCGCCAGGCGCTGCGGGAATACGCTGCTGCGCTGATCGGCGTGGATGTTCAGAACCGGGCATTCGATCGCGGCCAGCAGTTCGAGCACCTGCGGCTCGGTATAGCGCCGGGGCGACGGCCAGGTCAGTCGCTGGTCGTGGCGCCAGATCACGCCGCCGGTGACATCGACGACGCCGCGTTCGGCGAGCAGTCGAGCGGCTTCGAGACCGAGATCGCTGTTGTCGGCCCGGGCTTTTGCTGCCGCTTCGCGGTCGGCATGAACGCGCCGCTGGCGCTGTTGCGAGCGCTTCACGGCCTTGCGCCAGTTAGCCACGGTGTCGCCGACCGGAGCCGACAGCGGCCCCAGGCCGTCAATCAGAGCCAGGGAGGCAATGCGCTCGGGAGCGGCCGCGGCCGTGATCGAGGCCACCGCGCCGCCGAGTGAATGCCCCATCAGGCAGGCGCGCTCCCAGCGAAGGGCATCGAGGGCGCCGAGCGCATCGAATACGTAGTCGTCGAAATGGTAGCGCATGCCGGTCGGTCGCGGTGCCGACAGGCCGTGGCCGGGAAAATCCAGCGCGACCAGGTCGAGGCCGTCGAGTTCGGGAGCCAGCGGCACGAAAGAGTGGGCGTTATCGAGCCAGCCGTGCAGTGCCAGCACGGGAATCTCGCCCTGTCGCCAGCGCAGGCCGGCCAGTTCCCCAAGCCTGACGGCCTCGGGCGTCAATCCAGACGCTCCAGGCTGGCGTAGGCCAGCACCAGCCACTTGCTGCCGGCCTGTTCGAAATTGACCTGCACCCGGGCATTGTCGCCCTGGCCTTCCAGGCTGACCACGGTACCGATGCCAAAGCGCTGGTGGGACACGGTGCCGCCCAGACGCAGGCCGTGATCGGCGCTGGCGTCGGGTCGGGCGCCGAGGCTGACCGACTCGCCGGGGGTTGCCTGACGCGGCCGCACCTGCTCGATCAGATGGCCGGGAAGTTCGTCGACAAAGCGCGAGGGCCGCGACAGGATGCGCTGGCCGTGCAGGTGGCGTGATTCGGCGTAACAGATGTAGAGGCGTTGCATGGCGCGGGTCATGCCGACGTAGCACAGCCGCCGTTCCTCCGACAGCCGGCCGGGCTCCTCGACCGATTTCTGGTGCGGAAACAGGCCCTCTTCCAGGCCCGCCATGAACACCAGCGGGAACTCCAGGCCCTTGGCCGAGTGCAGGGTCATCAGCTGCACGCAGTCCTGCCAGCTCTCGCCCTGGTGCTCGCCGGCCTCCAGCGCCGCCTGGGCCAGGAAGGACGCCAGTGGCGCCAGCCCGGCCTGTTCGTCCTCGGTCGGCTGGGCGAAGCTTTCGGCCGCGCGTACCAGTTCCTCGAGGTTTTCCTCGCGCGTCTCGGCGCGGTCGGGCGCTTCGCGGCCCCGATACCATTCGCCCAGCCCGGCGGCCCGCACCACTGCCGACATGGTGTCGCCCAGCGAGGCGCTGGCGGTTTGCTCGTCGAGCATGTTGATCTTTTCGATGAAGCTCTCGACCGCCTTCCCGGCCCGGGCCGGCAGGCCTTGCTGAGCGATCAGCCGTACCGCGGCGGCGAACAGCGAGCATTGGCTTCTCCGCGCCTGTTCGCGAATGCGCTCGACGGTGCGCTCGCCGATGCCGCGTGCCGGCACGTTGATGACGCGCTCGAAGGCCGGGTCGTCATCGCGGTTGTGCAGCAGGCGCAGGTAGGCCATGGCGTCCTTGATCTCGGCGCGCTCGAAAAAGCGCTGGCCGCCGTAGACGCGGTAGTCGATGCCCTCGCGCAGCAATGCCTGTTCGAACAGGCGCGACTGGGCGTTGGAGCGATACAGAATGGCCACCTCGGAGGGACTGCCGCCCTGGCCAATCCAGTCCTGAATGCGGGCGATGATGTAGTCGGCCTCTTCCTCGGCGCTCCAGGCGGCAAACAGGCGGATGGGTTCGCCGGTCTCGCCCTCGGTCCACAGGTTCTTGCCCATGCGGTCGTCGTTGTGATCGATGACACGATTGGCCGCCTCGAGAATGGTGGCGGTCGAGCGATAGTTCTGCTCCAGGCGTACGATCCGGGGATCGAAGTCGCGCACGAAATCCGAGATATTCTCCACCCGCGCACCGCGCCAGCCATAGATCGACTGATCGTCGTCACCGACGACAAACATGAGTCCCTGCTCGCCCGAAAGCAGTCGAACCAGCGCGTACTGCAGGCGGTTGGTGTCCTGAAACTCGTCGATCAGAGTGTGGCCGAAGCGTTCCTGGTAATGGCGCCGCCGCGCCGGGTTGTCGCGCAGCAGTTCGACGGTTCTCAACAGCAGTTCGGCAAAGTCGACCAGTCCGGAGCGCTCGCAGTAGTCCTGGTAGTAGCGGTAGATCGCCACCTGCTGGGCGGCATGCGGATTGTCGAGGTGCTCGATGTTGCCCGGTCGTCGTCCCTCGTCCTTGTGGTGGTTGATCAGCCCCTGCATGGCCCGCGGCGGGAACTGGCCCTCGTCGAGTTCCATGTCGCGGATGACGCGCCGGATCAGCCGGTACTGGTCGTCGGAATCGAGAATCTGGAAGGTGTCGGGCAGGCCGACCTCGTCGGCATGCATGCGCAGCATACGATGGCAGATGCCGTGAAAGGTGCCGATCCACAAGCCCTCCGGGCGAATGCCGAGTAACTCGCCGACGCGCGCGCGCATCTCGCCGGCGGCCTTGTTGGTAAAGGTCACCGCCAAAAGCCCCATCGGGCTGACATGATGCACCTGGATCAGCCAGGCGATGCGATGGACCAGCACGCGGGTCTTGCCCGACCCGGCCCCGGCCAGCACCAGCAGGTGACCGGCATCGGCGCTGACCGCCTCGCGCTGGGCGTCGTTGAGTTCGTCGAGGAGGTGACTGACGTCCATGGGGTTTTACCGGGACCCGGGACTCGGGATTCGGGACTCGGAAAAACCCCGGCCGCCCGAACGAAGGGGCAGTCCCACGCTGACCGGAGCCACCACCCTCGAACATGCCAAGTAGCCAACAGTAGCGAGTCCCGAGTCCCGAGTCCCGGGTCCCGGCTCTTGACCGAGTCCCGAGTCCCGAGTCCCGAGTCCCGAACTATCCAGGCCTGACCGAAACCGCGTCACTCAGCGCCCCTCCGACGTTCGATCCACGGCACGAAACCCGATATCCGTCCGGTAGAAGGCGCCCTCGAAGCCGATCTTGGCCAGCCCCTGGTAGGCGCGGGCCTGGGCTTGGGCGACGCTGTCACCCAGGGCCACCAGGCACAGCACGCGGCCGCCGCTGGTCACCACCTGGCCGTCATTGGACAAGCGCGTACCGGCATGAAAGACCTTGCTGTCTTCGGACAGCCCGGCGTCCAGCCCCTGAATCGCATGCCCCTTTTCGTAGCTTCCGGGGTAGCCGCCTGCGGCCATGACCACGCCCAGGGCATAGCGCTCGTCCCATTCCAGCTCAACCTGGTCGAGCTCGCCGGCCAGGGTGCGGTTGATGACTTCGACCAGGTCGGATTTCAGCCGCATCAGCACCGGCTGGGCTTCCGGGTCGCCGAAGCGCACGTTGAACTCGAGCACTTTGGGGCCGTCGGTGGTCAGCATCACGCCGGCATAGAGAAAGCCGGTGAAGGGGCAGCCATCGGCCTTCAGTCCGGCCAGGGTCGGTTCGATGATGTCGTGCATGATCCGTTCGTGCACCGCTTCGGTGACCACCGGCGCAGGCGAATAG
>SLIA01000050.1 GCA_007135935.1 Wenzhouxiangella sp. | reverse complement strand
CCGAACAGATCCGGCGTTGCGCCGAACTCGACATCCACCCGTCAGGCCCGCTGGCCGGCCGCGGCGAATCACCCGCCACCGGCGAGGCCGCCGCCATCGAACAGGCCGTGTTCGCCGAAGAAGCCGAACTGGTCGAAGGCCTGGCGAAATTCGGCATGCAGCAGGACCGTCGCCCCCTGCGCATGCGCGTAAACGATCTGGAGTGGTCCTTTCCCGAGCCGGATGTACTGGAACTGACCTTCGAACTGCGAACTGGCAGCTATGCCACCTCGGTGCTGCGGGAACTGGTGGACTATCGCGAGGGGCGAGAGGGATGAAAGGGAGACGAAAGAAGATGCGGCCTATCCAGCGAATCCGTTATCATCTGCCCGCAGCCCTCGAACCCCGAAACCTCGAACCTCGAACCTGCATTTGACCCATGACCTTCCGCCTCAAAGCCGCCTCCGGCCCCCATACCGGCCAGATCTTCGAACTGCAGGAATCCGACACCGCGATCGGCAGTTCGGGGGATACCGATATCACCATGGATGGCCTGCTCGAGCACCATGCCCGCATCACCTTCGATGGCGAGGTGTTGATGCTGGATGCCGCCGACCAGGCCTGGGTCAACGGTGAACCCGCGACCCGCCAACTGCTGAAATCCGGCGACGAGATCCGCCTGGGCGAGCATCGCTTCGTGCTGCAGGCACCGGGGCTCAGGCCGCCCAGCGTGCTGCGCGAAATCGAGCAGCGCCCGAGGATCAGTCCCTGGACCTGGGTGGCCATCGGCGCGGTCGCCGCCGGCGGCTTCATCGCGGTGGCCACGTTCGTGTTGACGCGCCTGTAGCAGGCAATAAAGAATAAACACGAAGGACGCGAAGCAGGGCACGAAGGACACGAAGCTTCTGGAATGACTTGGCCTCAATATGGCCGCCATGCCTTGCCACCAGCGCATTGTCCTACGCAATCGATGCTGGCTTTCTCTTCGTGTTCTTCGTGCCCTGCTTCGTGATCTTCGTGTTATTAAGGATCGTCAGCACAGCAGCTCAGACCTTGGAAAGTGCATGATCGAGGTCGGCGATGAGGTCGTCGACGTCTTCGATGCCCACTGACAGGCGGATCAGGGTATCGGTGATACCCAGTTGTTCGCGCCGGTCTTTCGGTACCGAGCCGTGGGTCATGATGGCCGGGTGATTGACCAGTGACTCCACGCCGCCGAGCGACTCGGCCAGGGCGAACAGGCGGGTGTTTTCCAGAAAGCGGCGGGCGCGGTCCAGGTCGCCGCCGATATCGAAGCTGACCATGCCGCCGAAGCCGTCCATCTGGCGTTTGGCCAGGGCTTTCTGCGGATGGCTGTCCAGGCCGGGATAGATCACCTTCTCGACTTTCGGATGCTGCGACAGCCACTCGGCTATCCGCCCGGCATTCTCGCAATGAGCCTTCATTCGAAGCGCCAGGGTCTTGACCCCGCGCATGACCAGGAAGGAATCGAACGGACCCTGCACGCCGCCGGAGGAATTCTGGATAAAGCCGATTCTTTCGGCCAGCGCATCGTCTTTGACCGCCACGGCACCGCCCACCATGTCGGAGTGGCCATTGAGGTACTTGGTGACCGAGTGCACGACGATGTCGGCACCCAGCTCGAGCGGGCGCTGCAGCATCGGCGTGGCAAAGGTGTTGTCCACCACCAGCCAGGCACCACATTCGCGTGCCAGCTCGGCCATGGCGGCGATGTCGACCAGTTGCAGCATGGGGTTGGTCGGCGTTTCCACCCAGATCATCTTCGTGCGCTCGCCGATGGCAGCACGGGCGGCGTCGACGTCTGCCAGGTCGACGAAGCTGAATTCCAGCCCCGAGGCCGGGCGCCGGACTTTCTCGAACAGCCGCCAGGTGCCGCCGTAGAGATCATGCATGGCCAGCACATGGTCGCCGGGTTCGAGCAGGTGCATCAACGCGTCGATGGCCGCCATGCCCGAGGCGTAGGCGAAGCCGTGCTTGCCGCCCTCGAGATCGGCGACACAGGCTTCCCAGGCCTTGCGGGTCGGGTTGTGAGTGCGCGAATACTCATACCCCTGGTGATCGCCAGGGCTGCTCTGGACGTAGGTCGAGGTGGTGTAGATCGGCGTCATGATCGCACCGGTGGACGGGTCGGGCGACTGGCCGGCGTGGATGACGCGGGTGGAGAGTTTGTCGGACATAGTGAAGTTGGCTTGTTGGCTGGTTGACTTGTTCGCTCGTTGCCCCCGAGGTCGGGGGTGAGGAGCAGGCTCGGATCAAACCGCATTCTATCGGTTTTACGCCCCTAACCGACCACCAACCAGCCAACCAGCCAACCAGCCAACCAGCCAACCAGCCAACCAGCCAACCAGCCAACCAGCCAACCAGCCAACCAGCTAACCAGCCAACCAGCCAACCAGCTAACCAACTAACCAACTAACCACCAGCCCAAACATCGCCATGACCGCCACCGTGCCGATCAGTCCAAGGCGCGTGAGAAAGAGAAACACGGCGGCCATTGCCGTCAGCGCCAGTGCCCAGGGGTCGATGCTGGTGGCGACGGGCAGGTCGAAATCCAGGCCAAAGCGTTCGACCGTCCGGGACTGGGCAAACAGCAGGTTCAATGCAAACCAGGCGGCCAGGTTGGCGATGACGCCGACTACCGCCGCGGTGATCCCGCGCAGGGCGGCGCTGATGCGGGCGCTGCCACGCAGCCGCTCGACGCGCGCGGCGAACAGGAAAATCCACAGAAAAGACGGGGCGAACACCATCCAGGTGGTCAGCAAGGCACCCAGCGAGCCGGCCAGCAGCGGATCGAGCAGGGTGCCCGGATCGCGCCAGGCGGCGAGAAAGCCGATGAACTGGGTGACCAGGATCAGCGGTCCGGGCGTGGTTTCGGCCAGCCCCAGGCCGTCGAGCATCTCGCCGGCGGTCAGCCAGTCACGGGTCTCGGCCGCGAATTGCGCCACCCAGGCCAGAACGGCGTAGGCTCCGCCGAAACTGAGTGTGGCCAGCAGGCTGAACAGGGTGGCCAGCTCGGTCCAGACCGAGCCGGGGCCCAGCACCAGGGCCAGCACGGCCAGCGGGCCCAGCCAGGCCAGTAGCGTCCATAGCCAGGTGTATCGGCCCGTCCGGGGGGTGCTGTCGGTTTTTACGTCCGGTACGGTGTCACCCCGGAACAGCCACAGGCCGATCAGCCCCGCACCCAGAATCACCAGCGGGAAGGGCAGCGAAAAGAAGAACATGGCGGTGAAACTGGCCAACGCCAGCAGGCCTGCCGCTGTGCCCCGGACGACCTTGCCGCTCATGCGCACCAGGGCCTGGGCGACGATGGCCAGCACCGCGCATTTCAGGCCAAACAACAGTCCCTCGACCACGCCAACCTGCCCAATGGTGACGTAGAGCAGGCTCAGGCCCAGCATGATCAGCGCACCGGGCAGGATAAAGATGATGCCGGCGGCCAGCGCGCCGCGGGTGCCGTGCAGCAGCCAGCCGAGATAGGTGGCCAGCTGTTGCGCTTCGGGCCCCGGCAACAGCATGCAGAAGTTGAGCGCGTGGTTGAACCGATCCTGCCCGATCCAGCCCTTTTCCTCCACGATCAGCCGCTGCATCACCGCAATCTGCGCCGCCGGCCCGCCGAAGCTGAGGAAGGCGATTTTCCACCAGAGTTTCCAGGCTTCACGCGGAGAGACATCGCTCATATTGGGTTTTCGTTGGTTCGTTGGTTCGTTGGTTCGTTTGTTCGTTGGTTGGCTCGGTTATTGATTCATGGGCCGAAAGATACCTCCGTAGCCTCCAGAGCTAGTCAGTCAGTACTTGAATCCCAAGCAACGAATTAACGAATAAACGAACCAACAAATCAATTACCTATCCGCCCTCCGCCGCAGATAGTTCAGAAGATCCACCCGGGTAATCAGCCCCAGAAACCGCTCGCCATCCATGACGATGGCGACGTGGTCCTTGTTGAATAACGGCAACAAGGCATCGATGTCGGCGTTGACCTGGACGGATTCGAGTTCGGTGACCATGGCGCCCGAGACCGGTTCGGCGAAGCGTTCCTCGTTGTTGTAGACGGCCAGCAGGATGTCGGATTCGTCGATGATGCCGACGATGCGTTCGCCGTCGAGCACCGGCAACTGCGACACATCGTAGAGTTTCATGCGCTTGTAGGCATTCGACAGCGGTTCCTCGGGACCGACGGTGACGGCGTCGTGGGTGGTGACCGGACGGGCAATCAGGTCGCGGAGATCGCCGTGACGCTCGGTGTCGATAAAGCCCTGCTCGCGCATCCAGTAGTCGTTGTAGACCTTGGAGAGGTACTTGTTGCCGGTGTCGCAGACCATGCTGAGCACCTTCTTCGGCTCGGTCTGTTCGCGGCAGTAGCGCAGGGCGGCGGCGACCAGCGTGCCGGTGGACGAGCCGCCGAGCAGCCCTTCTTTCCTGAGCAGTTCGCGCGCGGTGAGAAAGCTTTCTCGATCGGAGATGGAATAGGCCTTGCGCACGCGGGTGAAATCGCTGATCGAGGGCAGGAAGTCCTCGCCGATGCCCTCGACCAGCCAGCCGCCGGCGTCCTCGCGTACCTGTCCGGTGGCGATGTAGTCGGCCAGGATGGAGCCTTCCGGGTCGGCCAGGACCAGTTCGAGGTCGGGTGCAGCCTGGGAGAAATAGCGTGAAAGCCCCGTGATCGTGCCGCTCGAGCCTACCCCCACGACGACGGCGTCGAGCTGTCCATTCATCTGGTCCAGGATTTCCGGCCCGGTCATGGTTTCGTGGGCCAGGGGGTTGTCGGGGTTGCCGAACTGGTTGATGAAGTAGGCGCCCTCGGTTTCCCGGGCGATGCGCTCGGCCAGATCCTGGTAATACTCGGGGTGGCCCTTGCCGACATCCGAGCGGGTGATGATCACCTCCGCGCCCATGGCCTTGAGGTTGGAGATCTTCTCGCGACTCATCTTGTCGGGAATGACCAGCACCAGGCGGTAGCCCTTCTGGGCGGCCACCAGCGCCAGCCCCAGGCCGGTATTGCCGGCAGTGCCCTCGACAATGGTCGCGCCGGGCTTGAGATCGCGGCGGCGCTCGGCCTCCTCGATCATCTTCATGGCGATGCGGTCCTTGATCGAACCGCCGGGATTCTGGTTCTCGAGTTTGAGGTAGAGCTCGCACGGCCCGGTGTCGAGGTGGTTGACCCGAACGACCGGCGTGTTGCCGATCAGCTCCAGCACGTTGTCATGAATAGTCATGTCGAATCGATTCAGTGGCATTGGAATTTTGCCGGCCACCATATCCGGTAACTGCCGGAGCGGCAAGGAGGTCATTTGCCCGAGCCGGGCCGATAAACGAAAACGCCCGATGCCGGGGGCATCGGGCGTGATGTGCATGCGGAGATTGCCGGGGGATCAGGCGGCCTGGGCCTGTTCCATGATGCGCGCCAGTTGGTCCTTGGCGCGCAGCTTCTCGCGCTTGAGCTGGTTGAGCGCCAGGTCTTCCATGGGGGCGGTGCCGGTTTCGGCGGCAAGGACACGTTTTTCGAGCTGCTGGTGGTGATTGTAGAGACGCCGGAAGTCCTCGTTGTTCTTGAGCAGGATTTCCATCTGGTCCTTTCGGTTTTCAAACATTGGCAGACTCCTTGGGTTGCTTGGTCCAGCGGAACAAGTCGCCGTGGCATCTGCAGCACACGGCGACACAAACACCGGACCGCAATGGGGCGGCCCGGGAAAGAGAGCGGGAGTTGGGTTGCAGTGCTTCGGCGAAACCGACACTGTTGGATCGGTGGACGCCGAAGTCAGCGGGAGAGGCGAGCGGATCGCTCGAAAAATCCACCATGATGGAACTAGTTATAGCGCCATTGGCGGTGCACTTCAAGGGTGCCGGCGCGGCGATGTCCTTACCGGCGCCGCAACGCGCTGCCTTAAGCGCGTTGCGTTCAATCGTTGAGCAGAATGACGTCGACTCGTCGATTGCGGCTGCGTCCTTCGGAGTCTTCGTTCGAGGCAATGGGGAAGTCTTCGCCCATGCCCACGGCATTGATGCGATCGGCGGCGATCCCCATGGCCACGAGCTGGTCGCGCACTGCCTCGGCGCGTTGCTGCGAGATACGCATGTTGACATTGGCCGGCCCGGTTGAATCGGTATGGCCCTCGATGCGAATGCGCTTGTCCGGTTCGGTTTGCAGCAGTTCGACGACATCCTCGAGATTGGACATGGCGTCGGGCTGAAGTTCCGTCTCGCCTGTGGCGAAGAGTACATCCCCGAGAGTCACGACCACGCCGCGATCGGTTTCGCGCAACTCCAGGTACTCCAGGCGCCTGCGCAGTGATGCTGCGGTCTCCGTGGCGAGTTCCGCCTCGCGCCGCGCCAGCTCGATTTCGCTGGCCTGGGCCTCGGCCAGGCGGCGGGCGGCATCGGCCTCTTCACGGGCTTCGCGTTCGCGCCGGGATGCCTCGTCGCGCAGTTCCTCGGCGGTCATCGCGTCGCGCCGGGTACGCTCGATCTCCTCGAGGGTGGCCCGGCTCATCAGCAGGGCTTCCTCCGCTTCACGCCGCGCCTGTTCGACTTCGAGACGGCTCGCGCGCAACAGCAATTCGGTGCGGCGCTGGTCGACGGCCTCGATTTCGGTGCGGGCCTGGGCGCGAAAGGCCTCGGAGCGCGCGATCTCCAGATGCTTGTTCGCGATGTGAATGCGGTGGGCCCGCTCGGAATCGGACAGGCGTTCGGCGCCGGCTGCACGTACCGCGCGTTCGGCGGCCCCCAATGCCAATGGCACCTGCCCGGAGAGTTCCTCGTTGGCGCGGAACTCTTCGAGATCGCTGCGCAGGTTGCGCAGCTCGGAATCATCCTGCGGCTGCTGGGCAGCGCAGGCTGCCAGTATCGCTGCCGTAAACAGGATCAGGATCAAACGCAGGGCATTCATCGTGTGATTGCCTCCTCGCCGAACACTTCGCTGATGTCGGCTTCGATCTGTTCGAGCTCGCGTTGCTTGCGGGCCAGTTCGGCGCGGGCCAGTGCAGCACGCGTGCGAGCGAGCGCCAGCTGGGCCTCCACTTCGGCCTGGTCGGCCATGCGGCGGGCATCATCGTGGTCACCAGCCTCGGCATGTGCTTCGGCACGTGCCAGGCGTTCGCGGGCGAAGCGCAACTCCAGCGGCGAGTATTCCTCGGCGCCAGCGTCGGTCGCCTGCTGGATGGCCATGCGGGCGTTGTCCAGCAGGCCGGGGTCGATCGGCGTGGTCGCGCAGGCGGCCAGCAACAGCAAGCTGGCCAGTGCAGGGGCAATCGGACGTAAAGGCGTCATGGTCGGTGTGCTCGGTCTGTTCGGTTGGTCGGCTACGGCTCAGGCAGCGTCCGGCTGGTTTTCCGGGGCGGCGTCACGCACGGGCGCGAGCCGCTCGAGTTCGGTGCAGATTGCGGTGATCCGGTCCAGGCCGGTCAGGTCGCATTCGAACCTGTGGGCATTATAGACCTGAGGCAAGAGACAGCAATCGGCCAGTGTCGGTTCATTGCCATGGCAGAAGCGTCCGCTGGCTGAATCAGCGAGCATTTTCTCCACCGCGGCCAGCCCGTTTTCGGTCCAGTGGCGATACCAGGCCAGCTTGGCGTTCTCGTCGAGTCCCGCCGGGCCGGTCAGATATTTGAGAACCCGGAGGTTGTTCAGCGGGTGGATCTCGCAGGCGATTGCCTGGGCGATGGCCCGCACCCTTGCCCGACCGGCGGCGTCGGCCGGTAGCAGCGGACGCTCCGGAAAGGTTTCTTCGAGGTATTCCAGGATGGCAAGCGACTGGGTCAATGCCAGCGCACCGTGTACCAGGGTCGGCACCAGTTGCTGCGGATTGAGGCCAGTGTAGTCAGCCGCGTATTGCTCGCCGCCGTCGCGGACCAGATGGACCGGCCGGGACTCGTAGTCCAACCTCTTGAGATTGAGCGCCATGCGCACCCGGTAGCTGGCCGAGGAGCGCCAGTAGGTGTAGAGGGTGAGGTTCTGATCGGGCATGGGTCGGGCTTTGTCTGGTTTGGATGCGGGTATTGTAGTGGTGGAAAGGGTTTCAGGTTTCAGCTTTCAGGTTTCAGGAAATCACTACCCGGCTCGCTTTCAGCGTCGCCGGTGTATAGGAAGTCGGCTATCGGGCTGCCACCACACCCCTGAAACCTGAAACCTTTTGGTTCTCAACAATCGAGCAAATCCCAAAACGGTCCAGCGGGTAGAATTGGGCGCCATGTCGATCCGCAAACTCCCCGCCCATCTCGTCAACCAGATTGCTGCCGGCGAGGTCGTCGAGCGGCCGGCCTCCATTGTCAAGGAGCTGGTCGAAAACAGCCTGGATGCCGGGTCGCGACGAATCCGCGTGGAGGTGGAGCAGGGTGGTGCCCGGCGCATCCGGGTTTCCGACGACGGCTGCGGCATAGCAGTCGATGAACTGGTGCTGGCGCTGGACTCGCATGCCACCAGCAAGATCGGATCGTTGGAAGAGCTCGAGGGCGTGGCGACCATGGGCTTTCGCGGCGAGGCGTTGCCATCGATCGCCTCGGTCTCGCGCCTGCGCCTGGCTTCCCGGCCGGCTGCTGCCGACAGCGGCCATGAAATCGAGGCCGAGGGGGGCAAAGTGAGCGATCCGCGCCCGACCGGCATGCCGCAGGGCACGGTCGTGGATGTACGCGACCTGTTCTACAACACCCCGGCACGGCGCAAGTTCATGCGCACCGAACGTACCGAGTTCGGTCATATCGACGAGGTCGTGCGGCGGCTGGCACTGGCGCGCATGGACGTGGATTTCGAGCTGGCCCACGACTCGCGCAGCATTCGACGCCTGTTGCCGGCTGCCGACGAGGCGGCGCGCGACCGGCGGGTGGCCGCGGTATGCGGCGACGAGTTTCTGGCCCAGGCCATTCGCTTCGACAGCGATCATGCCGGCATGCGCCTGGCAGGCTGGATCGCGCGGCCCAGTTTTTCGCGTAGCCAGGCCGACCTGCAGTTCTTTTTCGTCAACGGCCGCCTGGTACGGGATCGGCTGGTCGCACACGCCGTGCGCCAGGCCTACCGCGACGTGCTGTTTCACGGCCGGCACCCGGCGTTCGTGCTGATGCTGGAACTCGATCCGGCACGTGTCGACGTCAACGTGCACCCGCAGAAGACCGAAGTGCGTTTTCGCGATGGTCGTCTGGTTCATGACTTCCTGTTTTCGACGATTCACTCGCAACTCTCGGGAACCCGCCCGGGCAGCAGCGCAAGTGCTCCGGCGCAGATGGCCGGGATGTCCGGAGGCGGTCGCGAGTTCGTCGACAACCACCGACAGCAACAGGCCGGGCTGGGGCTGGGCGTGGCCGATTCGGTGGCGCGCTACGCCGAGCTGACCCGCCCCGGAGGCGTAGCCGCAGCCAGCGAGCAAGAGGGGGATGACGACATGCCGCCCCTGGGCTTTGCCGTGGCCCAGATCCACGGCGTGTTCGTGCTGGCGGAAAATGCCCACGGGCTGGTGATCGTCGACATGCATGCCGCCCACGAGCGGATTGTCTATGAACGACTCAAGCAATCCTGGAGCGAGGATCGGGTGCGTTCGCAACGACTGCTGGTGCCTGAAAAGATCGCGGTCTCGCGGCGCGAGGCGCTGGCGCTGGAAAACCACATCGATGAAATGGCCCGGCTGGGCTTCGAGGTGGACCTGGCCGGTCCCGAAGCGGTGCTGATCCGAGCCGTCCCCAGCATGCTGGCGCGGGCAGACAGCCAGAAGCTGGTGCGCGACGTGCTTGCCGACCTGGTCGAGCTGGGCGATAGCCGCCGCGTGGAGACAGTCATTGACGAGATGCTCTCGACCATTGCCTGCCACGGTTCGGTACGCGCCAACCGGCGCCTGAATATCAACGAAATGAATGCGCTGCTCAGGGATATGGAGCGCACCGAGCGCTCCGACCAGTGCAACCATGGCCGCCCGACCTGGGTGCAACTGGACATGAAGTCGCTCGACCGGCTGTTTCTGCGCGGTCAATGAACGGACGAGCAGACGAGCGCCTGCCCCCGGCGGTTCTGCTGATGGGGCCGACCGCCGCCGGCAAGACCGAGGTCGCCATGGCGCTGGCGCAACGCATGGCGGTATCGCTGATCAGTGTCGATTCCGCCCAGGTCTACCGCGGTCTGAATGTCGGCTCGGCCAAGCCGGATGCCGAAACGCTCCGGCGTTTTCCGCATGCCCTGATCGATATTCGTGAGCCGGAAGCGACCTATTCGGCGGCGGATTTCGCCGCCGATGCCGCCGATGTCATCCGGGCTGCCCGTGCGGCCGGCAAGGTGCCTGTGCTGGTCGGTGGCACGACCATGTATTTCCGGGCGCTGGTCTATGGACTCGATCCGATGCCGGCCGCCAACCAGGAGGTGCGCGCCGAGATTGCCGCCGAGGCCGGGCGGTGCGGCTGGCCGGCCCTGCATGCCGAGCTGGCGCGACACGATCCGAACTCGGCGGCAAGAATTCGTGCCAACGACCCGCAGCGCATCCAGCGGGCCATCGAGATCCTGCGCCTGACCGGTCGTGGCCCCAGCGCCTTTCACCGTGACAATCGTATCCCGCGACTCGACAGCCTGAGACTTGTGCTGACCGCATCCGACCGCCATGTGCTCCATGAGAGAATGGGACGGCGTTTCCGAGCCATGCTGGACGCCGGTCTGGTCGAGGAGGTGGCCGGATTGCGCCGCCGGCCACGGTTGACGCTTGCGCATCCCTCGATGCGAAGCGTCGGATATCGCCAGGTGTGGCAGTACCTTGACGGGGAGTTCGGGCTCGACGAGGCCGAGCGCCGGGCCACAGCGGCGACACGCCAGTTGGCCAAGCGTCAGTTGACCTCGTTGAGGCAGTTTCAGCACGCCCTGTGGCATGATCCCGGCCAAAAGCGTACAATTGACTTGATTTTCAGGCAGGTAGGTGAGTTTGAAAGGCGGGTGGAAAAGGGCTGAAGTGGCTTTTCGATGCCAACGGTCCATTGTTGCCTGTTTGTCGAACATCGACCCATAAAAATTACAGACACGAAAGCAAACAAAAGGAGAAGCACGATGTCCAAGGGTCAGTCGCTACAGGATCCGTTCCTCAATGCGCTCAGGCGCGAACGGGTGCCAGTCTCGATCTTTCTGGTCAACGGCATCAAACTGCAGGGCCAGATTGAATCGTTCGACAATTTCGTGGTCTTGCTGAAGAATTCCGTCAGCCAGATGATTTACAAGCACGCCATCTCCACCGTTGTGCCCGCGCGCAACGTGCGATTCGGGGATGACGAGGAGGATCAACAGCCCTGATCGAGGATTTCAATCCCGCGACTGGCGGGCAAGGCAGCCGCACGTTGCTGCTGCATCCGGTATTCGAGCCGGTGCATGACGAAGAGTCGCGGCTGGAATTTCGCCTGCTGGCGAAGTCCGCCGGGCTCGAAACGGTGGCCGAACTGACGGCTCCGCGCAGTTCGCCCGATCCGAAGTACCTGGTTGGCTCGGGCAAGGTCGAGGAGGTTCGCGCCGAGGTCGTCGATCGTGAAGTCGATCTCGTGCTGGTCAATGCGCGTCTGACACCGGTGCAGGAGCGTAACCTGGCCCGGGCGCTGAAGTGCAACGTGCTTGATCGCACGACGCTGATTCTGGACATCTTCGCCCAGCGCGCACGCTCGCACGAAGGCAAGTTGCAGGTCGAGCTGGCCCAGCTCAGGCACCTGTCGACCCGGCTGGTGCGCGGCTGGACTCACCTGGAGCGTCAGCGCGGTGGTATCGGCATGCGCGGGCCCGGTGAAACCCAGCTCGAAACCGACCGTCGCCTGCTCGGCAACCGGATTCGGCAGTTGACCGGGCGGCTGGAGAAGGTCCAGCAGCGGCGCGACCAGGGGCGGCGGGCACGCCAGCGCGGCGATGTGCCGCTGGTGGCGCTGGTCGGTTATACCAACGCCGGCAAATCGACCCTGTTCAACCGCCTGACCTCCGGCGAGGTCATGGCCCGCGACCAGTTGTTTGCCACGCTCGATCCGACCGTGCGGCGCATCGACTCGCTCAACGGCTCGACCGTGCTGATGTCCGACACCGTCGGTTTCATCCGCGACCTGCCGCACGAACTGGTTGCCGCGTTTCGGTCAACCCTCGAGGAGACGCTGTCGGCCAGCCTGGTCGTTCACGTGATCGATGCCGGCGACAGCGATCGGCTGCAACAGCAGGCCGTGGTCGAGGAGGTGCTCGACGACATCGGCGCTGGTGAACTGCCGTCGCTGAAAGTGTTCAACAAGGTCGATCGGGTCGAGCGCGAGCCCGGCATGGAGCGCGACGAGCACGGACAGATCAGTGCCGTGTGGATCTCGGCGGCCAGTGGCGACGGGCTGGAACTGCTCAATCAGGCGCTCGCCGAACGACTGGCCGAAGGCCGGATCCGGCGGTGGATTCATCTGCCGGTTCAGCGCCAGCGCCTGCGGGCCCGGCTGTTCGAGCTCGGCGTGGTGCGCGAGGAAGAGATCGAGGATGACGGTTCCAGCCGCCTCGACGTCGATCTGGATCTCCGCGACGTGCGCCGGCTCACGCGCCTTGACGGTGCAGACGGTAAACTCGCCGAGCAACTACTGTTAAACTAGCAGGTTCGGTCAACACTTCGGCGGCAGCACCTGCCCGATGACTCGGCATCCCTGTCGAGGTCACCGAAACGACCGTACAACGTCCATGATTCTGTAGAGATGGAGTAATCAATCAATGCCCTGGAATGAACCCGGACGCGGCGGTGGCAACGGCGGCGGTCGCGATCCCTGGAAAGGGGGTGACGGCCAGCAGCCGCCAGACCTCGACGAGGTGTTTGCCAATGT
>SLIA01000273.1 GCA_007135935.1 Wenzhouxiangella sp. | reverse complement strand
GTATTTATTAAACATACCGGTCATTTTTACCGCTCAAATCAGTGTAAAATTGACCAGTCGGCGTCGTTATTTGACTATGAACTCGTTCGGAGGGCTTATAGGTCGGAAAAATTCCCAAAAATAATAATATACACAGACCACATCCCATCCCGGATAGTACCGGTACTATTCTGACGTGTTTTGTTCCGGCGATATACTCCGGCTATTTAAGTACTTTTAAATATACAGGGAGATCCCGTGGGCCCCATTTGGCAGCTAATATGCAAGGTGTGACCATATGGGGAAATCAAGGGGAGTAGCCACAGGGGGATGGGGTTTGTTCGGGGGACGGTATTCGTACTAACTTACTTGTTTGGATCCGGCGACATACTCCGGCTATTTTGGTGCTCAAAAGGTACAGAGAGATTGGAGGGGATCCCATAATAAATAATTCATTAATGTAGGTTAATATTTTATGATCAATATAATTTGACACTTTTACATAAAAAAAGTATTTTAAGAATATCTTTTAACAGTTCATAATCATAATATGAGATAAAATTAAACACCTTGGATAAGTATATATATCTTGACAACAATTCGACCACTCAGGTAGATAAAAGGGTGGTGGAAGAAATGATACCTTTTTTTACTTCATTATATGCGAATTCTGCAAGCACTCACCTCTTTGGAGTGGAAGTAAATAATGCAGTCAAAAAAGCAAGGTCGCTAATTGCAGATCTTATTGGCTGTGATATCAATGAAATAGTTTTCACATCTGGAGCTACTGAAGGAATTAATCTGGCTATTAAAGGGTTAGCTGATACATATTCACATAAAGGAAAACATATTATAACTGTTCAAACAGAACATAATGCTGTATTAGATGTTTGTAAATACTTGGAAACGAAAGGATTTGAGATTACATACTTACCGGTAGACAATAATGGACTCATAAATCTTAGTGAACTAAAGAGTAATATTAGAAAAGATACGATATTGGTTTCTGTAATGCTTGTTAATAATGAAATTGGAGTAATACAACCAATAGAAGAAATTGCAGAAATTACTCACTGTTTTGGATCTGTATTGATGTCAGATGTCACCCAAGGAATAGGGAAAATTTCAGTAAATGTAAATGAGCTAGGTATTGATTTATTAGCATTTTCTGGACATAAATTTTATGGCCCGAAAGGTATTGGGGGGTTATACGTAAGAAGTAAAAGACCAAATAAGATAAAACTTTCACCTATTATACATGGTGGTGGGCATGAGATGGGCGTTAGAAGTGGGACTATTAATGTTCCCGGGATAATAGGGCTGGGTAAAGCTGCTGAGATAGCAATGCAAAATACAAATTCAGATGCTATAAGAATTAAAAATTTAAGAGATAAACTTGAAAATGAATTGTTAAAAATAGAGAATACCTCTCTTAACGGTCACAAGGAAAAAAGAGTGTGTAACACTTCAAACATTTGTTTTAAAGATGTTGATGCTGATGCTATAATAACTGGATTAAAAACAATCATAGTTTCAAATGGATCAGCTTGCACATCAAACTATATACATCCTTCGCATGTTCTTAAGGCTCTTGGTAAAACAGATGATGAAGCATATTCAAGTATTCGTTTTAGCCTCGGAAGGTTTAATGTGCCAGATGATATACAAAATACAATAAATAAAATAAATACTGTGGTTAGTAATTTACTAATGATGAGTAATTCATACAAGGTGAGTTAATATATTTCTTTACCAATAATAATACTAAGGTTCCTTTCATATACATTATTAATAGCTGCATATAAGAAGATATCAGCTATTTTCTAATCTATTTTGTATTAGATAGATTAGACTCTCTATGTTTTGATACGCTAACTTGTCTAAAGCCATTTCTTCATGCATTTTATATAAACCCGCATTTGAGTGCTCTTCTATATTCTTTCTCAACTCTTCTGGGTTTTTTAATATTTCGAAATTATTAACAGATTCAACAGCCATAACAAGTAACAATTTTTGATGCGGTTCTTTAACAACTTGCCACCTAAATGGTGGTGATTTCGTTCGTTTTCTAAGAGGCTTTCTTTCTTTGTTTATGTATCCTATGACAGCACTCCAAACAAATAATTCCCACATTTCATGGAATACTACATCTCTAATATGCTTCCCCCCCTTTGATGGTGCTAATCTTTTATATGTATTTGCATAATGAAATTCTTCAATATTTACGAAGGTAGTTCCGTCAATCATATTATTTTATCTTTATAATTTTAGTATGTTGATTTTCTAGCGAATCTCCATCCATTACTAATTCATATGCATTTTTAATTTTTTTATTAGAATGAATTAATTTCCTAGTTAAATCTTTTTTAATACTGTCTTGATCCCCAGTAACAGCATCATCTTTTAATATTATGATTGATTGACTAAATATTTCAATCATAGTATTAATTGCAGTAATCTTATTATTTCCACCTAATGCAGATATTGGTGCATCAGCGATAAAAGGGAAATAGGTCTCCCAAAAGTTATTGGATACAGATAATACTGCTGCTACAAAAGATATTTGAAGAGAAACTTTGTTGGCCTGATTAATATTATACATACGATTGCCATTTTCGTCTATCGTATATATTTCATTCAACTCACTATCGACTTTGACATTGCCAGAAATAGCTTTACTCATCTCAGTCATTTTAGTAAAATAATTATTTGCATTTGATTGAATTTCATTAATTAATTTATCAAAAAATTTATCATAAAATGCTGACATTATTTCGTTCACCTTACCCGCAAGCATTACCCTTGCTCTCTCTTTTTCATTAGATGATTTAGCCACCAACCCATCATATTCCTTTTCTTTTTCTTCAAGTTCTTTTTCTTTGTTTTCTATTTTTATCTTACAAGTTAATATTTTATTATTAAACTTTTCGATTTCATTTTTTAATCGATCTCTAGTCGTTTGTATATCCGTAAAATCTTTTACTTTCAATTCGTCGGTAGATATATCTTTAGGTATTACTGTTCGTAGCTCCTCTTCTTTAATCCTCAATTGTGATTTTATTTTATTAATGCTATCATTAATTTTATTTACTCTTGTATGATATTCAGTTATTTCTTCGGATATACCATTTATTTTATTAAGTGCTGAATCAGCTACATAACTAAGGTTATTTATAATTTCTATTTCTTCATCTAATGATTTATCATTGAGTTGACTTTTTATTTGTTTATACTGTGCAGAACCACTCGGTGCTGGAGAACCACAAACTTTACAAGCCTCATCTGCCAGCATTTCTCTAATAAAATCCTGTCGGATAGGTTCGGGTATTCGTTTTTCTTTTTTATTTTTTTTATAAAAAGATAAAAAGTTTTCAAATATTTCTTTTGAGCCTGCATACATCCAACCATCAAAAATATATTTCTTTTGATTTTCAACCTCACTTAATCTATGTTCATTTTTATCTCTTAATTGTTTCTCCAATATCTCAATATCTTTAAGTATTAAGTTACATTCTTCATATTTTTTTATTTCATTGTCTTTTTTATCAAATATATCTTTTGCGGTTTCCCTCTCCTTGACAAGTGTTTCTGATTCTACCTTAATTGCTTCAATATTATCTTTAATATTATCTATATTTTTTGATAATAACACCTTCTTTTCTTGGAGTGCTTTATCCGAATCCTCTTTATAATCAAATTCTTTTTTAATCTTTTTGTATGCTTTATTAGTATAAATTTTAGCTTTTTCGAAAACTTCAATTCTCGATAAATCCCGTAGTGCGTTATTGAAAGCAGATCTGCTACTTAAATTCATTATCTGACTAATGCTCTCGCCTTGGAATAAAAAATACTTACTCAAATTTGTTGGAAATATACCCTTAATTTTTTCAATTGCCTCCTCATCGAAATAATCAATCGTGTTATTTGTAACTGCTTCAGATATTGTAAGATATAAATTACTTCGTCCCTGGCATTCCCAATTATTATTTTTATTTTTAATTTCATATTCACGGACCAATAAATATTTATTTTCTTCCTCATCGTAAAATATCAGAGATACAGATGTGCTTATTGAATCACCTACCTTAGACTCAAGTTTTGCTTTTCTATTAAACAATCCATCCTGCCAATCCTTTGTTTCATACCACATCTCTTGTTCGGTATTAAAAGCTTTATCATAAAGAACCCAATTGAAAGCATCAAACAATTTTGATTTACCCGTATTATTTTGACCTATTATTATAGTAGGGCCCTCATCAAATATTAGCTCATGTTTCCCATAATAGGACAAGAAGTTTTCTATCTCAATAGATTTTATAATCATGACTCAATGTTTTTAATTTTATATGTAGCTTCAGCATCGATTAGATCATATATTTTTTTATCTATTTGCTGATTTCTACCTGTATTATACTCTAAGAAGACGAGTTTTAATATTTCTTTCACAATATCGTATACCGCTTTATCAGATAATTTTAAACCTGTTAACATATCTTCAATTTGCTTTAATACATCAACATTTTTAACAGCCATTGAACTACCCTTTATTTGTTGAGTAAATATCAATATAAAATTCATTACATGTTTTTTCTAAAGAAGATAGAGCATCATATTTATTTAGTGCTATATTCGCAAACTCTTTAACTCTCAATAATTCAGTTTGAAATAATTTTCTTTCCATCTCAATACTTTCTTTTAAATAACTATCAACAATGATTGGTACAACTATAATATCGTATATATATGCAAATTTTTTATCGGGATGTGTTCTAAGGATTCTACCTCTTCTTTGTATAAATTGCCTCGGATTACCGGTACTCGCGCAAAATATTGCAACTTCTGTTCTTTTTACATCGACCCCTTCATCTAAGCATTTCATTGCAGTAAGAACAGAAATATTCCCCTTAGAAAATAAATCTAGAATATTATCCCTATTTTTTGTGCTTCCAGTAAATTGGTGTTGTTTTAAATTAAACTCTTTAGATATAACAGCCGAATATTCATTTATTAGTCTCTGGTCTTCGTCATCGTAATCATCTGGTCGTCCTTCTGGTACGTAAACCAATGTATATTTCAATTCACCTTTAATTTTTAATATATCACTTATTATTTGACGGAAACAATCTAATTTATTAGCAGCTTTATGAATAATTCTCTTTCTTTTCATAAGTAAAGTAGCAACAATCGGGTCATCGCTATACCTTCCTGTTTTTGGATTTAAATATTTCATCAATTTCAATGATATCTCTTTATATTTAACCATTTCATCATGTGTCAACCTTATTATTCTTGGGTAATAATAATATTTTGACAAAAAACCTTTGTCGATTGCCTCTTCCATAGTAAATCGAAGAGTAGGTTTCTCTGTTGAATTAAAATATTCTAATAATGAATTTGTACCCTCTTCATCGAAATATCTTGCAGGCGTAGCCGACAAACCTATTCTCCGCTTAATATTATGTGGATAAATATCTACCATTCTTTTTGTCCCAAAATTATGGGCTTCATCAGCAATAACTATAGAATTATCCGGTGTCTTCGAAATAAAAGATTGAAACTTATCAGTTACAAATGATGAATAAGTTGATATTATTATGATGTTAGTATTAACATTATTTAATTGATTGATTGAATAAAGCAATTCCTTATACCAATCTGGATTTTTGCTATTGACCTGAATAATATTGTTGAAACCAAATAATTCTAACTCAGAATTCCATTGATTCGCCAAATCTAGTGTCGGCACCAGGATTATAGATATAACTTTTCCCTCTTTTTTATAAATTTGCAAGACACAATTAAGGGCTGTTATAGTTTTTCCTGTTCCTGTTGCCATTTCGAAAAACCCTTGGTATTCATTGTCTACCCAATTTTCATAAGCTTTTTTTTGATAATCATACAATGAAATATTTTTAGGTAGAGACGGTTTTATCTTTGGTATATTATTTATCACAATATCGTCAATTTTATTTTTTAGTTCTATATTAACATTTGTAGCCTTTGGTTTTCCATTTATTATTTTTCTGTTCAGCTCTCGTTCTTCTTGTAATAAATCATCTATATTATCCACAGGGAATTTTTTACGAATAAAGGTCTTAGCTTCTTTGATTGGTATAATTTTTATATCTGCCGATTGGCTATTCCAATATTTGTTAAACAACTTGTCAAAATAATTTATTGCTTCACTAGAACTTGGTTCCCCAGACCATGAATAAAAACAATTAATGGCCTCCAGGTTATGCTTTAATGCAGATTTTGAAAAATTAGCTGAACCATTAAAAACGATTATATTGGATTCACTGTCCCTAAAAATACCAAATTTTTGATGTGCTATCCCACCACTTTTAGGTGAAATTATTATAATATCAAGTTTTTTTTTCGATATCAACCAAGATATACAGTTAAAAAAATGTTTTTCATATGAACACAATGTCTCATATATAGCATTTAGTGTTTCTATAAACCTTTTTTCGATTAATTCTTCTGGACTTGAGACAAACCCCTTTTCGATTGCTTCTTTATCCTCCTGAGACAGAGTATCATTTATGATCATTCTCATTCCCCCCCCCTTGTAAATGAAGTAAGCAAAACCTAAGGCTAAAGCTCTAAACCCACTTGAATGAAAATACCCTAAACATAAATCAAATTGGTTACTATTTAGTAATGCGTTTAAAAAAAAGTCAGCTGGTTCATCCTCACCGGTTGAATAAACAACTTTAAATTTTGCCTCAGTTAACATAAGATCAACTATAACTTTATTAAACCTTTTTCAACCAAATCCATAACAAACTCAATACCAGAAACATTCCTATTCTTATTGTATTCTTTTGATAACAGCTCAATCCCATCATCAATATGCATTTTAATATATTTAGGAATGTCTTTATCGGTTTTGTATAGTTCATAATGTTGACATATAAGTGCAATATAGTAAGTTAAATAATTACCAAATAATACATTTTTACTATATTCCTTCCCTTTTGAATCTTTTATATCTGCGAGATTTAGCACTCGATTCTTTGATATAGAGTAAGCTAAAGCCAAGCGTGCAATAATGTTTTCTGGACCGAGACCCATTTTTCTGGTTAAGTCAGTAATTATTTGTTTATTATCAAGTGAAGTTTTAATATTTGTAAACATTTAATGCTAAATCCTTTTCAGTGAATAATTCATCTGGATTTATTCTTACGAATTTCGAACTATCCTGATTAATATTTTTAATTATATAACAATTCTGAATATTAGATCTTAATATTTCATACTCATATTCGCTTAATTCTTTGTACAACAGTGGGAATATTACCACCTGATCTGACAAGCTAGGATAAAACTCACATATTATATTTTTTGAGTGTTCTTTATCAAATTTTTGTAGCGGGCTATCAATAAAAACAGGGAATTTTATATTCGATTCATCAACTAATGCCTTAAGCAATGCTGTAGCATAAAGCTGCTGCTCTCCCTTCGATAGGTTATCCTTTATAATTATTTCATTATGACTGTCATATAAATTAATATCAATAAGGCTCTCACTAACATCAACTTCTACTCTCTTAATAAATTCATTTTTATGCATTAGAAGATTCAATTCTTTAAAAATTCTTTTTTCAAGAGATCTTTTTTTCTCGATTCTTAAATTATGTAAGTATTTGACAAGTTTGTCACTTAATCTCTTGGCAACGATATCCTTTGCCTTGTCTCTTTCCTCAACTTCGACTCTTTTTCTAATCTCCGAAAATATTTTATTTTTTGTTGTTAATTCACTAGAGTGTTTTCCCAATTCCTGGTTTAGTCTAAATAAATTATTCTCAATCTCTTCTATTTGACGTTCGGTGGCATCTTTTTGATTTCTAATTTCTTTGATTAAAAGATCTTCCTCTTTTGATTCAGAATCTATTAGCTTTTTCTGTATACTATAATAGATCGACTTATTGCTTTTGAGCTCTTTTGAAATATGATTAAATAAGATACTAAATGAATTCTTCAAATTATCATATATAGCAAGGAACTCATTTCTTTCTACTTCACTAAAATCATGCAATGTTTTGTATTCAGGTTCTTTGCTTGATGTTATCTTCTTCACTTTCTCCTTAATTGCATTAACAATTTCTTTTGTAAGGTGATTTGCCTTATTTTTCGAGATGTTTTGTGATTTCAGTATAACCCTTATTTCTTGTTTACTTAATTCAAGGAAGCGTAATAATTTCCTTATTTCAGGTTGAGATATTTTTTTTTCTAGCTCAACATTTATTTGGTTTTTAATAGCCACCAATTGTTCTGATGCTATCGCAAATGGAGCCAACTCTAATAGTCCCTTTAAACTATTTTTATGTAATTCAAGTAACTGCTCTATGTCTTTCTTTTTTTTGCGTAGATCTAATAGCTCATTTTTGGTTATTGAATTCCCTTCTCTGATTAATTTCTCTTGGTAGAAATCAGAATATTTGCGTTTTTGTTCTCTTTCTTCTTGAAGATTAGATATTTGCACCTCGATAAATTTTATATGTTCATTAATTTTATTTATCTCATTGTACAAATTATCTAGTTTCTTTTTATCATTGTCTAAAATATTATTTCTTCTTAAACGTATTCTTAATTCATTAAGATTATTTTTAAGATCTTCATATTTTTTTATACCGAGCACTTCTGAATAAGCTTTACTCAGCATTTTTTTATCATCTATGGTGTTGATTTCAGCCAACGAAACAATTTTTTCGGCATCAAAGAAGAAAAATTTTGCTATTTCTTTTGGTAAAATAAAATCATTAATGAATATTTCTGGGCCGACCTCTTTAGTTAATTCACTTGGCGAACCATCAATTATAATATCTAATTTATCTTCTTTTAGCTTAGTATTAAAAGTACGTTTCAATATAAGGTGGTTGCATGGAATTGACGGTATGAATATATCAGAAAACAATATTTCTACCGTGTATTCTTCAACACCTTCACGTTTAGCCAGCCTATTTAAATTTGAAATAGCATATTTTTTATATCCACCAGCATCATATATTTCCTTTTTATATTTGTCATCTACATCTATAATTAATTTTCCATATAGACACCAGAGTAATGATGTTAACAATGTTGTCTTGCCATATCCATTATTTCCGCTAACTATGGTAATAGTTTGACCATTTGTTTTGTTCAATTCTAGTTCATTACGACCATAATAAATTTTAAAATTCGATAATATAAGTTTGTCTATATACATCTTATTCTCGATTAATATTTAAAATATAATCATCAATCTTATTCTCTAAATCGTTTTGTAAGCCTCTATTATTCATTAATATAGTTTTCGTTTTTTGTAATGCAAGTAGATCATTTATTAAATCAAAATCCGTTGGATCATCTTCACAAACATTCCGCAATAGTTCTTTTTCTTTTTTTATCGTATCATTTACCCTATCTAGTGTAATTCCAGCACCATATACTTTATTATATATATCGGCTACATTATGATTAAAAATATTGTCCCTATACCAAAGAACTTGAATAGCAACTAACTCTTGATAATTTATCAAAATCATTTGTGGCTGTAATTCTTGAATTTCTTTTTGTGCATTTAGTAACCTTTCTAAATATTCAGCTCGGAAATCAGGAGTATATGGTCCCCAAATATCTGGACCCTCCATTCCATTTCTTCTCTTATACTCTCTTTTATTTCTATCTTCTCTTGATGCTGATAAAAGATCTCTTAATTCCATGAGTGGCTCCATCCACTCCTCACCGTTTTCGATTAATGCTTCCATAGAACGATCTCTTGATACTACCGTACAAACCCAGCATCCAAAACGACTATTCCCACAACTTGGTGTTGTATCATCGATAACCAATGGACAATCGCCACTATTAGCATTTTTATATAATGTTATTAACTCTTTATTATTAGCACCCCATGGGGATTTCACCTGGTTAAGATATTGCCATACCTCATCTGTAGTAACGTTGTTTAGTGGTGCATAAACGTAAGCACTTGGCAGCACGTGTTTTCTTAATCTTTTTCCGGTAACCTCATGCATCTCAATACTTTTAGCCCTAGTAGCACTCTCATCAATACGTGTTCCTAAAAGAATTATTACTTCCCCAGTATCAACGACTTTTTCTTTAATAAATTTGGTGGTTGGATTAATTTTTAACCTTTCTGTACACCATCTAAAAAGATTATTTGGAGCTGGGTACCCCTTACCTATTAAATTAGTCCAAAAAGAATCTTCCAGTCTCGGTATAGTTTTTTCAACTTTAAAAGGCAGGTTTTGTTTGCTAGCTGCTTCCTGTATTTTTTCTAATACCTTATCTGTATATTCAATAATCTTCGGATTTTCAACAAGGGTGTTATTGCAAACTATATAGATATCCCGCTCTTTCGGTACATCTGGGACGCCCACTAATGCATTCCATACAACCTGCAATAACATTGTTGAATCTTTACCACCTGAAAATCCCAATATCCAAGGTCGAGGGTTCTTTTCAAAATATTGATCCAAAATCTCTGCTTCTAATTCTCTTAAATTTAAACTCATAAATTCCTATTAAAATGATTAAAAACTGTATATCTTATATCTAGGTCTTTTTAATCAGAAAACATTTACTTTAGAAGAAAATATATTAAAACCTGTATGTATATACAAGAAATCCTATAATATTTTATTAACTAAAAAATAGATATTTTTTAAAAGATAATTAATTTATATACAATTTCAAGTATTTTTATTTTTCCCCACTTCTGTTTCCCACTATATATCCAACGAGATTTTCTCTGTTTCTTGCCGAATCAGTATTTAAATCCTCATCTTTAGATATCTGGAACGTAAACACATCAAGTTACATATCCATGTATCACTTAACTGTCTGCATTACAAAGAATGAGAAATATATTTTCTTTATTAATTCAGGAGATATTGAGATTTGTTTCTGATTGGACACCCGAATATTACTCACATTTATACAAAAATATATGCCTGGAGTTTCCATTGCAACCGTTCAGTAGATTCGTTTATTATCCATGTCCGTCACAATTCACGAAGGGGTTTCTGTATGGTGTGTGCATCTCCCTTCCCGTTCTCCTGATATATGAGAATATAGCAAAATTTTAGGCATTTGCAAGAGAAATACAAGAAAATCAATCTATTCTCATTTGAGTAATCATTATTTCACCTAAACCAAAACCGCTGCACAATGAGTAGGTATACCCGAAGCACTCTTCATCATTCTTCCGGCTTCATCGCGGATTAAACCATACCGATCGATTCTACCGAGCATTCTGCCTGATGCACCGCTTACAACACCCTGATCATCGATTCTGCTGAAGTGCCTTCAGGAAACAACGTGTATTCGGACGCGGCCACGAATTCCTCGTACTGTCATCTGCTTATACTTGATTTATCCAGCGTATAGTCTTTACGCGATCCTTTAAGAATATTTCTACTCTCATCATCAAGCAATCTGCTCAAGGCCGTAATTTCCCAGTCTATGTAATTTGAATGGTCATGACGATGGAGCTGAGCAAACTTTTTTTTACTTGCCGGTTACTCGTTTTCAATAAAGCTAAGGGTTAATAGGGATCGAAATATATATAGTGTGTTATTTTTTAGAATTCACTCATCGATTAACTCCTTCGGTTGTGATGTGGATTTTAGTAAAAGGTATTGGTATATAAATTATTAATTACCTAAAGCTTGGTAAATATGCTTATATATAAATAATTTAGCGAGGAAATCAAGAATTTCATTGAAATCCTGCCTCGATTTTACGATATTGAGTATAATTACAAGCGCTACTATCAAACCCAGATTAGATTTTCCGAAGGTTTTTCCACATATAGATATGATCATAAATTTTAAAATCGACGACCTCTTGCTTGAGCTGTTCCACCGTACCAAGGAATCAAACTTTGACCACAACGTCCTCAAAGACGAATTATCAGATTTCTACTCTGTGGGGCCATACAAGCCCAAAATCCACATCGAGGATGACACCGTCACGATTGAGATTGATACCAGCTTGATAGAAACTCAAGAGGACGACTACAGAAACGTGGTCTCACTTTGCGAAAGCGGTAAATATGGTGAAGCCAAGAAGATACTGGGAGATCTGCTCGATAAAGCACCTCACGTCTCCGAATACCACAGAATCCTGGGACAGATTTACTTCGACGAGGGGAAATTTGAGGATGCCACCGATTGCCTGATCGACGCGCTGCGTTGGGACCCCAGAAACAACAATGCCTTCATCGTGATGGGCAACATCTACGGCAAGCACAAGGGTGATCCGGAGACCGCGATGAAATATTTCGACAGGGCGCTTGAGATCAATCCCAACGACGCAATCACGATGGATAACATCGGCGTCATTTTGATGAAGGAAGGAAAAACGGAAAAGGCAAAGGAATATTTTGAGAAAGCACTGAAAGCCGACCCCGATTATCCAAACACATACCACGCACTGGCCATGATAGCCGATATGGATAGAAGCCACAAGACAGCTTTCCAGTATGCCGCTGCGGCGATGAAGAAAAACAGGAAACGGGATGAGCTGTATCATCAATCCACAAACCTTGCTTTTGAATCGGCGAAGAAGAATCTCAGGGAAGACAAATCGGGCAATATAGTATCGGAATACCAACAGAAGCTGGAATCGCTCTCGGGCAGGAAGATCAGGATTGCAGCCGATGAGTCGGTAACGTCATCCGCACGTCTGGAACTTGCGGAGAATTATGACCGGGATGAGCACCTCATACGGTACAAACCGAATTACGCTCCCGTCAACCACCTGATAATGCATGAACTCACACATCTTGAGTACATTATTC
>SLIA01000244.1 GCA_007135935.1 Wenzhouxiangella sp. | reverse complement strand
AGAAGAACGGTATTACCTGCCCAACAACCGGGTAAAAAAAGCTGCTTTAACAGTATACTTGCTGCAGCTTGAAATTTGGCAATTCGGCCATCATGGATATTTCATGAAAGAAGTGGACTCCATGGATCTGCATTTTGAAGATATTTTTGAATTTCAGTCCTTTGCACTGGATACAGAGGATTGGGACTATAGAACCTACGGAGAGGATCACGTTCTGTTCGCAGTCCTGGAAATACGGGAGGTTTATCCCGGCACCAGGTGGGATGATACCTGTATAGCGGAGATCAAGTTTTTTTGAACCGCTTCTTTCCTGCCTTTCTTGACTCTTCTCTTGGTTGCTCTGCCCTTGGCAACTCTGCCCTTAGATGCCGTTTTCTCAGGTGCTGCATTATCGGCTGCCGCTTTCCTGGCTGCTACTTTATTAGGTGTCGCCTTATTGGCTTTATTGGCTACCGCTTTCCCAGGTACCCCTTTCCCACGGCAAACTCAGAGGGCGCTTCGGGTCCCCGGCTGGATAAAGCGGGCTGGATAAAGCGTCTATGTGGGAAAGGCGAAGTCTATCCCTTCTTCATTGAAGCGGCTGAGCAGCTGGAAGTTGACTTGTTGGTTGAAATCACAAAAGGCCCACCAGTCAGGGGGATTCAGCGCCGGGCCTTGCACTAATCGATTAGTTTTTCTACCATTTGAAGAGTGAAATCTAACGAATGGTCCGCTGTAAACGCTGCGGCACCACACCCCCCAGGGAGACCCGCCCATTATCCGGCGTTGCCCATGTGTACGGTTCATACGTTCATACCCTGTAGATTTCAAAGTAGTTTTCTCGGTTTATTAGGGTAAACTCCGTATTGGGATAGTCCCGGAGAAAACGGTCTTTTACCGACGACCGTATACCGCTTTTACCCCATTTGAATTCGAAGGCATGGAAACAACCGCCGGATTCCTCAAGATAATCAATTTCCTTTTGGTCGTGGGTGCGCCGGAACCAGCGGTCCGGGTTTTGGCCGGTATATTCCAACTGTTTCAGCCGTTCCAGGACCATGAGGTTTTCAAAGAGGGCCCCCATGTCATTCCGTTTTTCCAGCGGCTGGAAGGCTGATATGATGCTGTTACGGATGCCGGGGTCATAAAAATAGATATTCTCTTTCCGGGCAATTTCGTTCCGCTGGTTTCGGGCCAAGGGTTTTAATCTGAAGATAACAAATGTTTTCTCCAGCAGGTCCAGATATCGCTCCACGGTTTCTCGACTGGTGTGGAGCCGGTTTGCCAATTCATTGCGTGATACTTCCGACCCTACCTGGAAGGCGAGAAGCTGCAGGAGGCTTGTTAACAGTTCCGGTTTTCTTAAATTTTCCAGAGCAAGAATGTCCTTATATAGATATTTGGCTGCCAGATTTTCAATAAGCGCTCCCGCCCGGTCTTCCGTTTCCCACAGTATTTCGGGATATAGACCGAAGCGCAGGAAAAATGGAAGCTGCGCGTCTATTTCGTGTGGTTTATACACGCCTTCCAATTCTTTGAGGGAAAGGGGATATAGAATGAATTCTATTCCCCGGCCGGTGAGGGGCTCGTTAATGGTATTCCCAAAGAGAAACTGCTGGAACCGGTGGCAATAACTTGAATTTCGGGCATGCTGTCGTGCATAACTTTCAGGGTTTTTCCGATGTTCCGAACGTTTTGGGCCTCGTCAATTACTGCCAGAGCGGTGTTGCCTATTAAACGCTTCAGCAGAACAGGCTCCGGTTCCTCAAAATATCGGGCTACCGAAGGGATGTCACAATTATAATAATCTTTCGGGTCGCCGTGTTTTTCCAACACCTTTTTAACAAGAGTGGTCTTTCCCACCTGCCGGGCGCCGAAGAGGGTGATAATCTTCCCTTGATCGAGCCATTCTTCTATTCGCTTTTCCAGAAGCCGATCAATATAGGGCATATTTGTAATTTTACTCTAAATAACGCAGGTTAAAAAGCATTATTTAATTAAATAACGCAGGTTAGCACGCATAATTTTGATTTGCTTATCGTCCAAAAGGCCGTTCAAAGGGCCGAGTACCTTCCCCGGGGAAGAAACACCCTCCATCAGGTCTTCGAGTGTCATTTCACCGATTTCCGCAGCCGGTATGATGATGAATATGCCGACGCATACGGGAAGTTTCACCTCGGATCACTTTTCCTATCATTTAATACTAACTCCCGGCTAAAAAAATACCCCTGACCAAAGTAAGGTTTTTCTGTATTGATGATATTAAAATTAAGTTAAGTCCAATCAGTAATATAAGAAATCTAGACCCCCTTATTCTTTTCATAGTTCTATAAAATAATTTCAAAAAATACTTGACCATACGGTCAATTATGGTTATGTTTATTGCACAGTTGACCACATGGTCAAAAAGGAGATGATCTTTTGGAACGCTACTTTGATTTAGGAACTCACAAGTTAGCCTATCGGTTACAGGAAATGCCGGGCAGACCCAGGGTGCTGTTTCTCCATGGCTGTGGTGCAAATCACACCCAGTTTGACAATGAGTTTGCTACGATTGGAAAAAACTACTCGGTAGCAGCCATTTCCTTGCGAGGTCAGGGTAAATCTACCCGTCCTGCCGGGAACAGGCAGGAAGATATGAAGATGTTGGCTCTTGCCTACGATGTAATTCAGTGGTTAAAAGAGTATAACTGGAAGGCACCCCATGTTATTGCATGTTCAATGGGAGGCGTCGTGGCCTTAGAAATGCTGCACCAGCAAAAAGATCTGTTTAAAAGCCTGATTACATTTGGCACCACTCCAAAGCTTTCTTGTTCCAAAATCTTCACAGCCGGGATTTGGGTTGCAGATATTATGCTGCCTGCCCTTTTCCCCAATTGGACAGCCAATATGATGGCAAAAGCCACAACGGCAATACCGGAAGCACAGCAACGTCTGCGAGAAGATTTAAAAGAAGCCTACAGGCAGCAAAACACCATATACCAACTTAGACTCGATTTAGCTAATTACGATTATACTCATGTCCTAAGAGAATCCACGGTTCCCGTGTTGCTGCTTCAGGGAGAAAAGGACACTGCTGTCAACAGAGAAATCGAAAAACTTTGGCCACTATTTAAAGAAAACCCTCTGGTTCGCAAAGAATGGCTGAAGGGTGCCGGGCATATTGCTAATTACGATCAGCCCCAGGCTTTCTATGAAATTGCAACCAGGTTTATTGGTGAACAGGCATCATGACCACTGAGCAGAGCAAAGCAGATCAAGCCAGGGAGAAAATTCTAATAACCGCCATCCAGGAATTTGCTCTTTATGGGTACAGTAAGGCCTCCACAAACAGGATCATGGAGCAGGCAGGAATGGCCAAGGGGCTGCTATTCCACTACTTT
>SLIA01000097.1 GCA_007135935.1 Wenzhouxiangella sp. | reverse complement strand
TTGCCGCGCTGCAGCGGACGGTCCGGATAGCTGAACGGCTGCCCCATCCAGTTGTTCATGCCAAGGTCGAGGTCGCTCAGCACGAACACCGGGGTCTGCAGCTGGTCGGCCAGGTCGAGCGAGCGCCAGCCGAACTCGAAGCACTCCTCGATCGAACTCGGCAGCAGCACCACGTGGCGGACGTCGCCGTGCCCGAGGTAGTAGGCGAAGCGCAGGTCGCCCTGGCCGGTGCGTGTCGGCAAGCCGGTGGAGGGCCCCACCCGCTGCACGTCCCAGATCACTCCCGGGCACTCGGCGAAGTAGCCGAGGCCGACGAACTCGGCCATCAGCGAGATCCCGGGGCCGCTGGTGGCGGTGAGTGCGCGCGCGCCGCCGAAGCCGGCGCCCACCACCATCCCCACCGCGGCCACCTCGTCCTCGGCTTGGATGACGGTGTAGGTGGGTCCCTCCTCGTCGCGCCGCAGCTCCGGCAGGTACCCCCGCAGCGCATCGATGAACGAGGTCGAGGGGGTGATCGGGTACCAGGCCGCCACACTCACGCCGCCGAAGACGCTCCCCAGGGCGCCGGCTTCGTTGCCGGTCATGAGCACCATGTCGCGCGTGGCGTCCATGGGCGCGACGCGGAACGCGTCGCTCTTGACCAGCGCCTCGCTGGCCCAGGCGTGGCTGCTTCGCACCACCTCGAGGTTGGTGTCGACCAGCTTGCGCTTGCCGCCGAACTGCGCCACCAGCGCCGCCTCCACCGACTCGAGCGGGATCTCGAGCAGGTGCGCGACGACGCCGACGTAGGTCATGTTGGCGAGGTAGTCGCGCAGCTTGCCCTTGTGCTCGCTTGTGGCCATCAAGTCCTTGACGGGAACCTGGTAGAGGTGGAGGTCGTCGCGCTGCAAGCTGTGGGCCAGGCCTTGGTCCACGACCGCCATCCCGCCCGGCGGCAGCGCACGCAGGTCGTCGTCCACCGTGCGTTGGTTGAACGCCACGAGCACCTCGGACTCGCGCCGGGCGACGTAGCCGTCCTTGCTGACACGGATGTGGTACCAGGTCGGCAGCCCCTGGATGTTGGACGGGAAGATGTTCTTGCCGTGCACGGGGATGCCCATGTGGAAACAGGCCCGGAGCAGCGTCAGGTTCGCCGTCTGCGAGCCGGTCCCGTTAGCGGTGGCGACGACCATCGAGAAGTCGTTGGTGGCGTTGCGCTGGTCGTGCTGCGTGGTGGTCATGGCGCTCTCCCTGGGCTCCTTCACACGTGGCCGTACCGTTCGAGCAGGTCTTCGGCGCTGAGGCCTTCGGCGCCGCGCTCACGCGCCTCGGCCTCGGCCGCGACGATCGCCTCGGCGCGCTCCAGCACGGGCTCGATACGCGCCGCCTCGATCACGACGACGCCGTCGGCGTCGGCGAGCACGAGATCACCCGGCCGCACCATCAGCGGCGGCCCGTAGGCTGCGCGCAGGGCGACCGGCACGCCGACCTCGGTGACCCGCCATCGGCCCAGACCTTGCAGCGGGCTGACCCAGCGCGCGTAGACCGGGAAGCCGGTGGCGTCGATAGCGGCCACGTCGCGCACCCCACCGTCGACGATCGCGCCTCGGCACCCCCGGCGCTGCATGGTGGCCGCGATCAAGTCACCGAAGAGGCAGTACTGACCGGCGTCGGTGCCGGCCCATACCGCCACGCTGTGCGGCTCGAGAGCGTCCGCTGCCGCCAGCTTCGCGCGGTCGGGGCCCTCGAAGCGCTCTTGGCGCCCGACGATGGTGGCGGCGAAGCCGGCCAGCGGGGCGCCGGCGGCGGTGCGGGGACGCAGCTCGGCGCACAGGGCCGGCGGGTCCCAACCCTGCTCGTCGTACACGTCGCACACGATGGCGGTTGGGACGACCTCGAACCGCGCCACCAGCGCAGCCCGTTCGTTGGGTCGGTTCATGACCTCAGATTGTGGCACGCGCCGGCCTACGGCGCTCGGGCTCGAAGTACCGGTCGCCACCCTCGCCCAACGGCACGCGCAGCGAAGCTCACAGCCGGATGGAACCGGGCCTCGCCACGTCGAGCCCAACGCGCGCCGCGACGGCCTCGAACTCGGCGATGGTGCCAGCGTCGGCCTGCTCGCCGGGAGGCCGGACGGTGGTGGTGGTGAACACCCCGCGGCGCTCGAACACGTGCTTGCGCAGCGCCACGCCGATGCCGGGTTGGAACTCGTAGCGGATGAGCGGCAGCACCCGGTCGAACACCGCCGCGGCGCCCTCGCGATCGCCGTCGCGGTAGCGTGTGACGATGTCGACCAGCACCTCCGGGAAGGCGAGACCCGTCATGACACCGGCGGCGCCGTTGGCGAGTTCCTCGAGCACCCACATCCCGCCCAGACCGCCGAAGATGCCGATCCTGCCCGGCGCCTGCTCCAGGATGCGCCGCTGCTTCACCAGCACAGGCGGGTCCTCGGCCTTGAGGTAGGGCGTGACGCCGTCGTTGGCCAGGGTCGCGACGAGGTCGGCTGGGATGCGCACGCCGAACTCGGCAGGGTAGTCGTGGATCGCCAGCGGGATTCCGCAGGCGGCCGCCACCTCGCGGTAGTGGCGATCGAGCACGGCGGGCGTCCCGGGTGCGATGGGAGCCACGAACACGGCGTCGGCGCCGAGCGCCTCGGCCTCCTGGACCTGCTCGATCGTGCCGGCGGTGCCGAAGGCCCGCACCCCGACCCATACCGTGATGCGCCCCGCAGCGCGCTGCACGGTGGTCTCGATGACACTGCGGCGCTCGGCACCGCGCAGTTTGTGCGCCTCGCCCATGAAGCCGAGGATGGCGATGCCCTGGACGCCGGCGCTCACCTGGTAGTCGACGAGCCGCTCGATGCTGGCCAGGTCCAACGCGCCGTCGTCGAGGAAGGGCGTGGGGACGATCGGGTGGACGCCGGTGAACGAGGGATGTGTCATGCCTCAACGCTACCCCGGACCGGCGCGGCGGTGACCGCCGTGTCGGGGTGGGTCACGTCGGCGTGGGCCGCCTCGGCGTGGCCCGCGTCGCTGCGGACCGCGTCGGCGCCGCTGCGGACCGCGTCGGCGCCGCTGCGGGCAGCCGCGGGCGCAGCATCACCCAACGCCGCCAGCACCCGCTCACGCAAGTCCCGCATCAAACCCGGATCCTGCCCCACGAACTCCGCCGCCTTCTCCTTCCCCTGCCCCAAACGCACCTCACCCAAACTGAACCAACTCCCGCTCTTCTGCACCACCCCCAAATCGCTCGCCACCGCAATCAAGTCCCCCACCCGATCGATGCCACGGCCGAAAACGATGTCCACCTCCGCCTCCCGAAACGGCGGCGCCACCTTGTTCTTCGTCACCTTCACCCGCACCCGATTCCCGACCTTCTCACCCCCC
>SLIA01000151.1 GCA_007135935.1 Wenzhouxiangella sp. | reverse complement strand
GCCGCTGGCTGCGACGCTGGGACCGGGCGGGACGCTGGGCATTGTTGCTGCTCGAACCCGGACAATGGCCGGTCGAACCCGAACCCGAGCGCTGGATCGCCGCTGCGGCCGACTTCGAGGCCGTGGCCAGCCCCGACGAAGCCCGGCAGGTCTGGGAGCAAACGGTGCAGCGCTGGCCCCAAGCCCCACTGGCCTGGCTGGGTCTGGGCAACGCCAGTTTTGCGCTTGGCGACCCGGAAGCCGCCGTCTCGGCCTACCAGCACCTGCTTGAACTCGAACCCGACCACGCCGTTGCCCGCTACAACCTGGCCGTCGGACTGGCGCGCAGCGGCCGCCCCTGCGAGGCCCTGCCGCTGCTGGAGAGCCTGGCCGACCACGACATGCTGGCCGATCGCGCCGGCCGCAGACTGACACAGACCAAACAGGCCTGCGCCGACGACGCCCCCTGAACCGGCAGTCGCCGCTATCGTCGGGTTTGTGGCGGGGTTCAGGCAATGGTGAACAGCATGTTACGCTCCGGACCGGGGGAGAGACCAGCGGGTCTCGGTTCAAGCCTGGCGACCGGCGGGCCGTGGCGTGACTGTGCCTCCTCCAGACCAAGAATCAACAATGCAATGGAGGGTAATTTTGTGAAAAAAATCCGCTATTCCATACTGGCCGCGGCAGTGGCCGCCGGCAGCCTGGCGATGGGGAACGCCGGTGCTGCAGACGAAGCCGAGGACACCGTACTCGATCGGGTGCAGGTCACCGGCACGCGCATCGGCCGTCTCGATGTCGAGCGCATCTCGCCGATCGACACTTACGATCAGCAGGCCCTGGAGAACGCCGGCGTGCAAACGGCCCAGGACCTGTTCCTGCGCATGCCCGCCGTCGGTGCCGGCACGTTTTCGGCCCAGGGCGACTCGAACGACGACACCGGCCCGGATACGGCCTCCGTGTCACTGCGCGGACTCGGCACCAACGCCACGCTGGTCCTGGTCAACGGCCGGCGCGTGGCCAACAGCCCGTTTGCCAAGCGCATCACCGAATCGGGCGTCGACCTCAACACCATTCCGGTCTCGGCCATCGACCGGGTCGAGGTGCTCAAGGACGGGGCTTCGGCCATTTACGGCACCGACGCGATTGCCGGGGTGGTCAATATCATCCTGCGCAGCGACCTCGAGGGTGCCGAGTTCCACGCCAACTACGGCATCTCCTACGAAGGCGACGCCGACGAGGCTCGCGCCTCGCTGCTGTGGGGCACTCAAGGCGAGCGCACCAATACCATGGTGACGCTGGACTACTACAAACGCGATCCGCTGTGGATGACCGACCGGCGCCTCTCCCGAACGGCCGACAAGTCGCAGGTACACCCCGATGGAGAAGACTTCCGCAGTTCGCTGGGCAGCAATCCCGGAGCCTACTTCCTGCTCGATTCCCAGGAGTGGCAGCCCGATCCCAATTGCCCGCCCGATCGGCTCAATGCCAGCGGTGAATTCTGCCTGTTCGACTTCGCACCCGACATGCAACTGCGCCCGGACTCCGAGCGCGTCAGCCTGTTCGTCAACGTCGATCATGAGCTGGCCACCGACCACTTCATGTACTTCGAAGGCTGGTCGCATTATCGAAACAGCCAGATTCACGGCGCTGCCGCCCCGTCGGTAGACGAGGTGTTCATCAGCGCCGAGCACCCGGGCAATCCGTTCGGCGAGGAGCTGATGGCCCGCTACCGCCCGACCGATGTGGGCCGACGCATCCAGGACCAGCGTCACGTCTCGCTGCGCGGCGTGCTTGGCATGGCCGGCGCGATCTCCGCCGACTGGGACTACGATGTGGCCGTGGGCATGACCCGTCATCATGGTCAGCAGGACGGCGTCAACGGCTTCATGAACGTCATCCAGTTCCAGGAAGTTCTCGATGATTTCAGCTATGACCCGTTCAGCGGCCGGCCCAACGACCCCGAGGTCATCGACCGCTTCACCAGCCGCATCACCCGCACCGGCACCTCGCGCCAGCGCTTCATCGACGCCGGTGTCGACGGCATTGTCGGTGACCTGGCCGGAGGACCCATCGGCATCGCCGCCGGCTACCAGTACCGCGACGAGTCGATCCGCGACATTCCCGACATCCAGTTCCGGCGCGGTGAGATCATCGGTACCGAAGCGACCCAGGTGGAGGGGTCGCGCGACATCAATAGCGTCTATGCCGAGGCCGTCTTCCCGCTGCTCGAAGACTTCGAGTTGCAGGCCGCGCTGCGCCACGACGACTACTCCGACTTCGGCTCGACCACCAACCCCCGCATCGGCATGATGTGGCGGGCCATGGATGGACTTTCATTCCGTGCCAGCTGGTCGGAAGGCTTCCGTGCCCCCAGCATTCCCGAAATCGGACTGGGTGCGACCGAGGAATCGCCCATCATGATCGATACGGCTCGCTGCGAACTGACCGGCGACGACCAGGACTGCGGCCCGACCGAGTACATCGTCGAGTTCAGCGGCAACCCGGACCTGGAGCCCGAAACCAGTGAATCCTTCAATCTGGGCGTGATCTGGCAGCTACTCGACAACATGTCGATCAGCCTGGATTACTGGCAGATCGAGCACGAAGGCCTGATCGGCTCCGACACCCAGTGGCTGCTCGACAACGAGGGCACCAACGAGGAGTTCGTCGTGCGCCTGCCGCCGACGGCGGCCGAAGCCGAGGCCGGCATTCCGGGTCGCATCGACTTCGTCCGCGATACCTTCTTCAACTTCGGCAACCAGAAGGCCGCCGGGGTGGACCTGGACATGCGCTATGACGGCCACGAACTGTGGGGCGGCAGCTACCGGGTCAGCGGCCTGGTGTCCTACACCACCAAGTTCGACCGCCAGTTCCGGGAAGGCCAGCCAACCGAGGATCTCAAAGGCACCTATCAGCGCCCCAGACTGCGCGCCTTTGCCTCCTTCGACTGGGAGCGCGGCAACATGGGCTGGTCAGCCGGCCTGCGTCACATCGGTTCCTACCGTGACGACAGCCTGTTCGATCTGGGCCGTGACGTGTCCTCGTGGACGGTGCTGGATGTTCAGTTCCGTTACCACACCGACTGGGACGGCACGTTCACGCTCAATATCGACAACGTGCTCGACAACAAGCCACCGTTCGCGGGCAGCGACATCTGGGGCTACGACCTCGGCACCCACGACCCGCGTGGTGGTTTCGTCACCCTGGGGTATCGTCAGAAGTTCTGATCGGTGCCGGGATAAACAAGGGGCGGGGCCTTTCGGCTCCGCCCCTTTCTTGTGTGCGCCAGGCATGGCGCGAAGCGCCATGGACTGGCGCTTTCAACCGTGGCGGGAAACCGAAGCGGGAAGTGACGTGGGGGTGGAAGTCCCCTGGGGACCTGAGATG
>SLIA01000118.1 GCA_007135935.1 Wenzhouxiangella sp. | reverse complement strand
TGATTCGTGATCTCAAGGCCCGTCACAGCGTGCCCGACTGGGCGGTCGAGGAATTTGATTGTCGGGGCTGGGTCGACTACCTGCTCAAGTTCCTGGTCAGCCACCCGGCCGTGACCTGCGCGATTCCGGCCACCACCAGCGTCGAGCACCTGCACGAGAACATGCGCGCCGGCACCGGCCCCATGCCCACGTCCGAGCTGCGGCAGCGCATGATCGACCACATCGAATCCCTGTGATCGACGACTGGACGAGCTACCGCGTCGCCGATTTCATACCGTTTACCGCGGAGGTCTACTTTCGCCTGCTCGAACGCATGGGCGAGACTTTCTGGCCGCTGCACCTGCTGACCATTGCCATGGGTCTGCTTATCGTGCTGTTCGTGCTGTACGGGCGTGGCCGGCTGGCCTGCCTGCTGCTGGCCGGCCTCTGGGCCTGGGTGGGCGTGACCTTTCTCATGCAGCGTTACGCGCAGATCAACTGGGCCGGCGAGTATTTCGCCTGGGGTTTCCTGGCCCAGACGGCCGTGCTGGCGCTGGTCGCCCTGACCGGACGGGGGCTGGCCACCGCCGGCAGGCCGGCCAGCCTGCCGGGATGGATCGGTCTGACGCTCGCGTTTGCGGGGGTGGCGGCCTATCCGTTGATCGCGCCGCTGGCCGGCTTCGCCTGGTTGCAGGCCGAGACCTTCGGGCTGCATGCCGACCCAACCGCCGTTGCAACCATTGGTATCGTGCTGCTCGCACTGGATGGTGCCTGGCGATGGCTGGCCTTCATTATTCCCGGTCTGTGGTGTCTGATCAGCGTCCTCACATTGCAGGCGCTGGATGCACCGTGGAGCCCGGTGCCGATCGTCTTGCTCGTACTGGGCGCTGTCGCGATGGCATGGCAGTCGATTGGAAATGCGGTCAGTCATCGAATGACTCACTGACGGCCTTTGCGCTGACTTGCCATGGCGCTGCCATCGGAGTAGGTTCAGTTCATCAACTGGCCGCCGGGTCGCGGATCGGAGCAGTCAAGAGATAGACGACGGGAGGCAGGGCAATGAGCAAATCGATGATTCATCGTGCGTCGGGGTTGGCACTTCGCTGTCTGCTACTGGTGCATCTGTGCCTGCTGCTGGCGGCCTGCGCGGCCATGGGTACCAGCGGAATCAACCTCATTTCGGTCGAGGAGGAATGGGAGCTGGGTGAACAGTTCGAAGCCGAGCTGGCCGAGGAACTCGACCCTTACGAAGATCCCATGATTTCCGAGATGGGCCAGCGCATCGTCGCCGAGACACGAAAGTCCGAGCTGCCCTGGCGTTTCTACGTGGTCGAGGATGAATCCATCAACGCCTTCAACGTGCCCGGCGGGCTGGTCTACGTGCACTCGGGTTTGATCGAGGTGGCCAGTGATGCGGAGATCGCGGCCGTGATCGGTCACGAGATCGGTCATGGTGTGGCACGCCACGGGACGCAGCGCATGACCCAACAGTATGGACTGGCGATCATCGCCGGGGCCGTGCTCGGTGAGGATCCCGGCGTGGTCGGCGAGATCGTCGGCCAGATCGTGGCCGGTGGTGCCATCTCGCAGTTCTCCCAGGCGCAGGAGTTCGAGGCTGATGAACTGGGCGTGCGCTACATGCATGCCGCCGGCTACGACCCCAACGGCATGATTGCCCTGCTGGAGCGATTCCAGGAGTTGCAGGAGACCGATCCCGGTCGCATGGAACAGTTCTTCGCCACCCACCCGGCCACCGACGAACGGCTCGAGCGGGTGCGCGATCAGGTCGAGGGGCTCTGACCACGCTCGGTTCAGTGCCGGTCGCTTCACGCATTGGTCACCCTGATTCGAGTTCAATAAGGTGTTCGCCAGCCCGGCGATATTCGTTGGAGGCAATGCAAATGAATGTACGTTACCTGGTTGCCGGTCTGGCACTGATGATGTCGGGCGCGCTGTGGGCGGGTTGCGACAACCTGCTTGATTACGATCATCGTCGCCTGGCCAGCAGCCAGCAAGTGAACCTGTGCGAGGCCTATGCCGGGCAGGTCATCGTGGTGGTCAATACCGCCAGCCGCTGCGGCTTTACCTCCCAGTTCGAAGGGCTGGAGGCCCTGTATCAGAAGTATCGCGAGCAGGGGCTGATGGTGCTCGGTTTCCCATCGGACGACTTCCGTCAGGAATTGGCCGACGAGGAAGATACTGCCGAGGTCTGTTACATCAACTATGGCGTGAGCTTTCCGATGTTCGCCACCACGTCGGTAAGGGGGGATTCGGCCAACGCGCTGTTCCAGGTGCTCAACGAGGCAACGGCACCGCCGAGATGGAACTTCACCAAGTACCTGATCGACCGCGATGGCAACGTGGTCGAGCGTTTCGGTTCGCGCACCACTCCTCTCGACAGTGAGCTGGAGGCGCGTGTCCGGGAGTCGCTGTAGCGGCGATCAACCTGCACTGGAACAGGGGCTCGATTTGATGTGGCAGCCCCATGCCGGTGAGCGCACCAGGGAGATCGGTGCCAGGGGCTGGCTGACCGGCCGGGTTAATATAATGGTGCGCACAACGAATTCGTATGTTGGAGAAACAGCATGGCCGGCGGATGGGCAAAGGACGACGCAGTCACAGAGCAGATCGACAGCACGGTCGAGGACGGCCTGGCGCGTGTGCGCAGCCGGCTGCCGCAGGGTGAAAGCCGCAGGCATTGTCAGGAATGCGATGACCCGATTCCGGAAGCTCGCCGCCAGGCCCTGCCCGGCGTGCGGCTGTGCCTGGCCTGTCAGGAAGAGGCCGACCGCGAAGCGGCCAGCGACTTCAGCGGTTACAACCGGCGAGGCAGCAAGGACAGTCAGTTGCGGTGATTCAGGCCGGGCCCCCTATTCGTCCGGCGGCGCCATGAGCGGACCGAGGGAGTCGGCGCCCTTGTTCGATCGCAGCTCCAACCCCCGATACCACAGTCGTTCCGGCAGTCCTGACGCAGTGCGCCATGAGGCAGCGTATGGCACCAATTAAGCGGTGCGAAAGCATCGCGTCGCGCGTCTGGTAGTTGCCAGATTCGCTACAGCTGGGTAGCTTGTCAGCATGACTACATCTCGTCCAGCCTTTCCCCGACTCACGCCATGGCGTCGCCGGGTCATCGATCAGACCCTGGACGATCTGCTGTCGATCGAGCCTGCCGGGCGTACCGCCCGGATGCAAGCGATCGAAGCACGCTGCCCGAGGCTGACGCGCGTCCTGTCCCGACTGCTCGAAGCGAGTCTCGCACCAACCCGGTTTCTGAAGACGCTGGTTGGAGAGATCGAGCGGGTGGCCGAGGATTATGCTGCCCAGGAGCCGGTTGCCCTGCCGAGCGGGACCCGGCTTGGGCCCTGGCGCATCGTTGAACCGGCCGGGCAGGGTGGCATGGGCACGGTCTATCGTGCCGAGCGCGCCGATGGTGCATTCGACATGGATGTCGCCGTCAAGCTGATCCGGCTCAACCGATCGGACTTCAACGAGCGTCTGGAGCTGGAGCGCCGCATGCTGGCGCGTCTGGATCACCCCAATATTGCCCGGATGATCGACGGTGGGCACACGCCCGATGGCGAAGCCTACCTGGTGATGGAGTGGGTGCCGGGCCAGGATCTGGCTCGTCTGGACGATGTCTCGGCGCGGGCGCAAGAATGCGCATTGGCCCGATTCGTCGAGATCGCCGAGGCCGTGGCTCATGCCCATCAACGCCAGGTGGTGCATGGCGATATCAAGCCTGCCAATGTCCGTGTGACCGCTGACGATCGCATCCGGCTGCTTGATTTCGGGGTTGCCCGGCTGATTGCCGGCGAGGACGAGGAAGGCGAAGATCGTTTGCGCGCGATAACCCCGGCATTCTCCGCGCCCGAGCAGATGACCGGCGCGCCGGCATCGACCCTGTCCGATGTCTGGGCGCTGGGCGCACTGTTGTACTGGATGCTGACCGGTGGACGGCCGGGGAAGATGGCGTCGTCCGATGTTCGACGTCATCTGGCCGACTGCAGTGAGCGAGGCCGGGAGCTGGCCGCGATTGTCCTGAAAGCCTGTGACCGTGAGCCGGAAGCGCGTTATACCAGCGTGCCCGAAATGATCGGCGATGTACGGCGTTTTCTGGAGCGTCGACCGGTGCATGCCATGTCCTGGACGCGCCGTTATCTGGTATCGCGTTTCATCAGTCGGCATCGGCTGGCGGTGGCTGCGTCGACGGCCGGTCTGCTCTTGTTGTGTACCGCATTGGTCAGTGCCCTGTGGCAGGCGCAGGTGGCCATGCACGAGCGCGACCGGGCGCAGCTCGAAGCAGAAAAGACACGCCAGGTCAGCGAGTTCCTGATCGACCTGTTCGACCACGCCGACCCGGCAACGGCCCGCGGCGAGGAGTTGCTGGCCGTCGACCTGCTCGAGCAGGGCGTGCTGCGAATTGATGCACTCGCCGATGCCGAGGATGTTCAGGCCGAACTCCTGCAGGTCCTGGCCCGGGTCCATCGCTCGCTGGGGCGCTACGACATGGCCGAGCGCCTGGCAAGACGCAGTCTGGACCTGCTGGATTCTCGTGCGGATGCCATGCAACAGGCTCGGGCGCTCAGCTTGGTGGGCACCATATTGACCGCGGCCGACAATGCGCAGTCAGCCGATCGTTACCATCAACGGGCCCTGGCTGCTTTGGGGTCCGATGATTCGTATGATCGCCTGGCGCTGTTGGGTGACTGGGGCGGCGCACTGGCGCGCGCCGGCGGTCTCGAGGCCGAGGCCCTGGCCGTATTCGACGATGCCCTGGCGCTGGCCGGCCGCCTCGGTTACGAAGGTCGTCAGGTCAACAGGATCCATCAGAGTGCGGGTGTGGCACTGTTTCACCTGGGCCGACCGGCCGAAGCGCGCCAGCGCTTCGAACTGGCCGTGGAAGGCAAGCTGGAACGAGACGGCGCCGACCACCCCGATACGCTGTCGGCCATGAGCAATCTGGCCACCACCCTTGCGCTCCTGGCCGAGTACGACGCTGCCGAAGCCCTTTATCTTGATCTGCTCGAAACCCAGCGGCGCGTCATGGGGCTGCGGCATCCCCAAGTGGGCAACACTCTGCATGCCATCGGCTCGATGTACTGGCGCCAGGGCGAGGTGGAAGCGGCCGAACGCTGGTGGCAGCAAGGGCTGGAAGTGAAGCTTGTCGCACACGACGAAACACACCCACAAGTCGCCACCGCGCACAACGCCCTGGCCCTCGCCGCGCGAGAGCGGGGCGATCTCGAGCGCGCCGAAGCGCTCTACCTGCAGGCGCTGGAATCCTTCGAGGTGGCGTATCCCGAAGGCCATATCCGCATCCCGATGGTGATCGGTAACCTGGCCGGCGTGGCCGCTTCCAGAGGCAACCTTGACCGGGCCATCGAACTGCGACGCGAGGCCAAGAAGCTGTTGGTCGAACTGGTTGGTGAGACCCATGATCACGTTGCGCACAACCAGCGCAACCTGGCCGGGCTGCACCTTGACAACGACGAACCGGCTACAGCGCTTGGGTGGGCACGCAAGGCCAGGGCCAACTACCTGGCCGTATTCGACGACACCGACCACCCCGGCTACCAAGCCACGGTGGAATTGCTCGAACGTATCGAAAAGGCGCTGGAGGAATAACGCCTCCGCGGCTTGCGTCGATGCCCGATTGCATGAATCATGGCGCCAGATATTCCGAACCGTCATCCAGCAAGAGGAGCGCTCATGCCCCGATTTCCCGACATCAATGCCGCTGCACAGGGCGTGCGCGGCTCGGTTTATTCCGGAATGAGCCGCAAGCCGGCCTCCGGTCGTCCGCCGGTACCGCTGCACGTGGGCGATACCTGGATGGAGCCGGCCGAGGGCTGCCGCATGCAGGACCTGACCGTCGAGCAACATCCCGGCATGCATCGGTATTCACCGGTGCCCGGCTATCCGCAGCTCAGGGATCGCATCGCCGAGATTCATGGCGAGCGCACCGGTGTCGCCACCGAGCGCGGGCAAGTGATCGTCACCGGCGGTGCCACCGCCGGTCTGGCGGCCGCTGTCGCGGCACTGGTCGCGCCCGGAGAAGAGGTCTTGCTGGCCGCGCCTTACTGGCCGCTGATTGCCGGCAGCATTCGCGCGGTCAGCGCCCATCCCGTCGATGTGCCGTTGATGACCGAGGTCGAAACGGCCGAAGAAGCCGTGGCGCGCTTCGAGCAATACCGCACCGACAAGACCGTGGCGGTCTACTGGAACACGCCGCACAACCCCACCGGCCGCCTGCTGCCCGAGGACTGGCTGAAGGCACTCACCGAATGGGCACGCGAGCACGATCTGTGGATTTTCTCCGACGATGTCTACGAGGACTACGTGTTCGAAGGCACGCATGTCTACACCCGCTCGCTGGCCCCGGAACGGACCATCTCGGTGCATTCGTTTTCCAAGGCCTACGGCATGGCCGGCAATCGTTGCGGCTACCTGGCCGGGCCGGAAGAAGCCATTGCCGCGATCAAGCGCATCGTCACCAACATCAACTACTCGGCCTGCTCGGCCTCGCAACTGGCCGCGCTCAATGCGCTGAACGGCGCCGGCCAGCCCTGGGTGGACGCCGCGCGCGAGAAATATGCCGGGCTGGGGCGCGAGGCCGCCGCCGCGCTGGGATTGCCGGCCCCCAAAGGCAGCACCTTCCTGTTTCCCGATGTCGCCCATTGCCTCGATGATCGCGGCCTGGACGGGCTGCTCGGTGATCTGGCCGAGGCCGGCGTGCTGGTCGCGCCGGGCCCGAGTTTTGGTCCGTATCCGACCCGGGTGCGCGCCTGTTTCACCGCCGTCGAGCCGTCTGAGGTTCGGCGCGGCATCGACATCCTGGCAGAACACCTGAGCAGATGAGGTAATCTGAACCGATTCCCGCGCTTCTCCGGATTCCTTGATTGATGGCGAACCCGACAGCAACAGCCCCGAGCACGGATCGCTCACATGCCAGTGACGCGCTCGTGATCGGCGGCGGCATTGCCGGCATCGTCACGGCACTGGAGCTGTTGCGTGCGGGGCAGTCGGTCACCCTGGTCGACCGCGCGCCACCCGAGCGCTTCGGCGGACTGGCCTTGTGGGCCTTTGGCGGCATGGCGCTGGTCGGCACACCCGAGCAGGCCCGCGCCAGGATTCCCGATACGCCGGAAATCGCCCTGCGCGACTGGCTGCGCTTCGGCGAAGTCTCCCCGAACGACCCCTGGTCGAGAGCCTGGGCCGAATACTACGTCGAGCGCTCGCGTGCCGAGGTTTACGACTGGCTGGTGGCCGAAGGCCTGAAGTTCCTGCCGGCGGTGAACTGGGTCGAGCGCGGGCGCTTCGGCGACGGCAACTCCGTGCCGCGCTACCACGTCATCTGGGGCACGGCCCGCGAACTGGCGGGGCGGATGATCGACGCACTGCACGAGGCCGACCAGGGCGGACGCCTGAATTTGTTACACCGCCACCGCGTCGACGCGCTCGAGCACAGCGCCGGCCGCGTTACGGGCGCCCTTGCCGTCGACGAATCCAGTGGCAAGGAAGTCCATCTGCAGGCGCCGGTCGTCATCCTGGCCACTGGCGGGATCAACGGCAGCCTGGACCAGTGCCGGGCGAACTGGCTCGGCAACCGGCCCATGCCCGCCGCCATGCTCAATGGGGCGCATCCCGATGCCGACGGTCGGCTGCATCGTTTCACCCAGCGCCACCTCGGCGGCCGGATCGTCAATCCCGGCGAGATGTGGAATTACGCCGCCGGTTTCGCGCATCCCTATCCGCATTTCGAGGGTCACGGTCTGTCGGCCATTCCCTGCAAGTCCGCGCTGTGGCTGGACCATCGGGGACGGCGCATCGGCCCGGAACCACTGGTCACCGGCTTCGACACCCACTGGCTTTGCCGGCGCGTGGCCGAACAGCAAAAGCCCTGGACCTGGCACCTGCTCAACCGGCGCATCGCGCTCAAGGAATTCGCCATCTCCGGCGCCGAGCACAATCCCAGTATCCGCGAGCAGCGCTTTCCGTCGTTCCTCAGGGAACTGCTGCTGGGCAACAAGCGCCTGTATGATCAGATGCGGTGCGAAAGCGAGGATTTCCTGGTCGATGACCGGCTCGATCGCCTGGCCGGGAAAATGAACCAGCTGACCCGCTCGCACGACATCGACCCGGCCGTGCTCCAAGCCACCGTCGATGTCTTCGATGCCAATTTTGCGAAAGGCGACGCACTCAACAACGACCCCCAGATCCGCATGATTCGCCATGCCCGCCAGTGGGGGCCGGACAAGCTTCGTACCTGCAAGCCCGCGCCGCTGAAAAAGCCCGGCGCCGGCCCCTTCATCGCCATTCGCATGCAGCTGATCACGCGCAAGAGCCTGGGTGGTCTGCGCACCGATCTGCAAAGTCGGGTGCTAGACGGCAGCGATCAGCCAATATCCGGCCTGTACTGCGTGGGCGAGGCGGCCGGTTTTGGCGGCGGCAACTGCAACGGCAAGCGCTCGCTGGAAGGCACTTTCCTGCCCGGCTGCATACTCACCGCGCGCGCTGCCGCCCGCTCGATCCGATCCGGCGACTGACGAGGAGGGGGGAGATGATTCGACGCATCCCGACCACATTCGAAGACTTCCAGGCGTGTTCGCGCCGGCGATTGCCACGATTCCTCTACGATTACTACGCCGGTGGTTCGGGCCGCGAGCGCACCCTGGCGGCCAATCGCGCCGACTGGGACGAAGTCCGGCTCAGGCAGCGCGTGCTGGTCGATGTCGAGGCCATCGATACCGCCGTGACGCTGGGCGGAGAGGACTATTCCATGCCGCTGGCGCTGGCCCCGATCGGCCTGGGTGGCATGGCCGCGCGCCGCGGCGAGTTGCAGGCGCTGGCTGCTTCCGAACAGGCCGGCGTGCCGTTCACCCTGTCGACTGTGGGTATCTGTGGGCTGGAGGAACTGGCCGCTGCCGCCGGCCGACCGTTCTGGTTTCAGCTCTACATGATTCGCGATCGTGGCGTGGTCGAGGCGGTGATTGATCAGGCCTGGGCGGCGGGCTGCCGCACGCTGGTGTTCACCGTCGATCTGCCCATGCCCGGCCCGCGTCATCGCGACACTCGCAACGGCATGGCCGTGCCCGGGGCACGCGCCAGGTTGCTCAAGCTCGGCCAGGTGCTGGCCCGGCCCGGCTGGCTTTGGAACGTGCCGCTGCGCGGCGGGCCCATGAGCCTGGGTACGATGAACTTGCATGTCCCGGCAGCCAGCGATCCCGACTCCTTCCGCAAATGGATCGACACCCAGTTCGATCCCCGGGTCACCTGGGACGATGTCGACTGGTTGCGAAAGAAGTGGCAGGGCCGATTGCTGCTCAAGGGCATACTCGACCGCGAGGATGCCAGTCGCGCGGTGGATGCCGGGGTCGACGGTATCGTGGTGTCCAACCACGGTGGTCGCCAGCTCGAAGGGGCCGACTCGACCGCGCACAAGCTGCCCGGCATTGCCCGGGCCGTGGGCGAGCGTGCCGAGGTGCTGGTCGACGGCGGCATTCGCGGCGGCATCGATGTCTATCGCGCCCTGGCGCTGGGCGCCAACGGCGTGCTGATCGGTCGCGCCTGGGTCTGGGCCCTGGCCGGCGGTGGCCGGCCCGGCCTGGAGCGCATGCTGGGCAATATTCGCGAGGAATTGCGCCTGGCCATGGCCCTGACCGGTGTCAAGCGCATCGCCGACATCGGCCCCGACTGTCTGGATACTGAATAGTGGAGAACGACACCATGCCCAACGGCGCCCAAGCCCTGATGAAGACCCTGGCCGATGCCGGCATCGAGGTCTGCTTTTCCAATCCCGGCACCAGCGAGATGCACTTCGTCGCCGCGCTGGACGACGAGCCGCGCATGCGCGCGGTGCTGGCCCTGTTCGAGGGCGTGGCCACCGGGGCGGCCGACGGCTACGCGCGCATGGCCGACAAGCCGGCCGCCGTGTTGCTGCACCTTGGGTGCGGTCTGGGCAATGGCCTGGCCAACCTGCACAATGCGCGCAAGGGCCGGGTGCCGGTGGTCAATATCGTCGGCGACCACGCCACCTATCACCAGCCGCTCGATGCCCAGCTTCAGTCCGATATCGAGACCGTTGCGCGCAACGTCTCGCCGGAGTTCGTGCGTAGCTCGCACAAGACCGAGGAGCTTGGCGCCGATGCCGCCGATGCGATTGCCGCGGCCATTGGCCCACCGGGACGGGTCGCCACCCTGATCCTGCCGGCCGACGTGTCCTGGGGCGAGGGCGGGCAGGCGGCCGCGCCGCCGGAGCTCGTTGAACCTGACGTTGCCGATGACGACACCGTCAAACAGATCGCCGAGGCCATTCGCGGCGGCGGCAAGACCGCGCTGTTGCTGGGCGGGCGTGCCCTGCGTGAGCCGTCGCTGGTGGCCGCGGCGCGGATTGCCGCGCACAATGGCGTGAAAGTGTTTTCCGAGGTCTTTCCCACACGACTGGAACGCGGCGCCGGCCGGCCGCCGGTCGAGCGCGTCGCCTACCTGGCCGAACTGGCCACCCTGCAACTGTCGGACTTCGACCACCTGGTGCTGGTCGATGCCAAGAAGCCGGTCTCGTTCTTCGCCTACCCGGGCAAGCCCAGCGAGCTGGTCCCCGACGGCTGCCGGGTCCATGTCCTGGCCCGGCCCGATGAGGCCGTTCAGGCCAGCCTGGAAAAACTCGCCGGCGCACTGGGCGCCGAGAAAGCCGAGCCCGAGTTGCAAGCGGCCAGGCGCCCCGGTCGCCCGCGCGGCCGCCTGAGCGCGGAGAAAGTCTGCAAGGCCGTCGGCCATCTACTGCCGGAAAACGCCATCCTCGTCGACGAGGCCAATACCTCCGGCCTGATGCTGCCGGTGATGACCGCCGGTGCGCCCAGGCACGACCTGATCACGCTCACCGGCGGCGCCATCGGCCAGAGCCTGCCCAATGCCGTGGGTGCGGCCATCGCTTGCCCGAACCGGCCGGTGCTGACGCTGGTTGGCGACGGTTCGGCCATGTACACCAACCAGGCGCTGTGGACCATGGCGCGCGAAAACCTCGACATCACCGTGGTGGTGCTGGCCAATGCCGCCTATTCCATTCTCAACGTCGAACTCGAACGCGTCGGCGCGCGCGACAGCGGCGGCCCCAAGGCCCGCTCTCAGCTCGACCTCAGTGCCCCGAACCTGGACTTTGCCCGCATGGCCCAGGGCATGGGCGTGCACGCGGTGCGCGCCGATACGGCAGAAGATTTCTGCAAGGCCATGGAATACGCACTCGCCCAGCCTGGTCCGCACCTCATCGAAGCCGTGATCCCCGAGTCCCTCAACCGCACCAAGCGCCGCATCCTGCCCTGGCTGCTGCGTTCCATCCCGAAGATGCCAAAACCCATGGCCAGGGCACTGAAGAGAAAGCTGGCACCGTAGCGAAACCGTTTCCCACTTTGTAGGTCAGCTGCAGGCTGAATTCAGTGGCCTGCCATTCACAACCAGGAGATCGGCACCATGTCCAACCAGTCCATCGGCATTGACCCGCCCCTGTACCAATACCTGCTCGATGTGTCGCTGCGCGAAGATCCGGTGCTCGCCGAGTTGCGCGCCGTCACCGCCGAATTGCCCGAGCGCAACATGCAGATCGCCCCGGAACAGGGGCAGTTCATGGCCATGCTGGCGCGGCTGATCGCGGCGCGACGCTATATCGAGGTGGGCACGTTCACCGGCTACAGCACCCTGGCCGTGGCGCAGGCCATGCCGGACGATGCCGAGATCATTGCCTGTGATGTCAGCCGCGAGTGGACCGATATCGCGCAACGCTACTGGCGCCAGGCCGGGGTGGCCGACCGGATTCGCCTGGTGCTGCAACCGGCGCTGGACACGCTCGACGAACTCGTCGGTGAAGGCAAGACTGGCTATTTTGACCTGGCGTTCATCGACGCCGACAAGACCGGATATGTCGACTACTTCGAACGCTGCCTGAGGCTTGTTCGACCCGGCGGGCTGATCCTGGTCGACAACACCCTGTGGGGTGGCAGCGTCGTCGATCCGGAAAAGCACGACGAAGACACCGAGGCCATTCGTTCCTTCAACCGCCATGTCCACGACCGTGCCGAGGGGGACCTGTCCCTGATTCCCATCGGCGACGGATTGTCTTTGTTGCACAAAAGGGCCGGCCAATAGGCAGCTTCGGGTGGCCGGTCGGGCGCGGTCAGCGTTCCCGAAGCCGGGCACCATGCTGCCGGTCGCATCGGATGGCAAGGTTTTGCCAACCGACTGGCACAGTCTCGAGCTTGATTTCGTAGCATGGGCCACGGCATCGGTGCGTCTTGTTTGCGGCCGCTCGAGGTAAAAGGATTTCCAGGGAGTTTTCATGCACAACCGCTTGCTTCTGACCAGCACCATTCTCGTTGTCGGCAACCTGCTGCCGCTGGCGGGTGTGCTCTTCTTTGGCTGGTCGGTCTACGAGATCGTGCTGCTGTTCTGGGCCGAGAACCTGGTAGTCGGCGGGTACGCGATCGCGCGCATGGTCACGCTGTTTCGCCGCAACGGCGACAAGCGCAACCTGCTGCTGATTCCGTTTTTCTGTTTTCATTTCGGCATGTTCACGATGGTTCACCTGGTGTTCGTGATCTCGATGTTCCGGCCGGAGGATCATGTCGCCGGCGGGACCGGGATGAGCCTGTGGATTCCGTTTCTGGCCCTGCTGATCAGCCATGGCGCCTCGTACGTGATGAACTTTCTCGGCAAGCAGGAGTACCGCGGCATGGAAGGTGAAGAGGTCATGATGGCGCCGTACAAGCGCGTGGTCATTCTTCACGTGACCATTCTGGTCGGCGGTTTCCTGGTCAGTGCCCTGGGCCAGCCTGCCATTGCCCTGGCGTTGCTGGTCGGGCTCAAGATCGTCATCGACCTGGTCACGCATGCGC
>SLIA01000322.1 GCA_007135935.1 Wenzhouxiangella sp. | reverse complement strand
CGGCCCCCGGTGGCACCTGCCTGAATGTCGGCTGCGTGCCCTCCAAGGCCCTGCTCGACTCGTCCAAGCACTACCACCACATCGCGCACGACTACAAGGCGCACGGCATTTCCGTCGACAGCCTGTCGATCGATGTCGGCACCATGATCGAGCGCAAGAACAAGGTGGTCAAGCAGCTCAATGGCGGCTTGCTGCAGCTGTTCAAGGCCAACAAGATCGAGTTCGCCAACGGCCGCGGCAAGCTCGGGGCCAACCGAGAAGTCGAAATCACCCCGAATGAAGGCGATGTCTGGACCGCCACCGGCAAGCACGTGATGCTGGCGGCCGGGTCGGTGTCGTTTTCCATTCCCAATGTCGAGGTCGACAATGAGCACATCGTCGACAACATCGGCATTCTCGACCTGGCCGAGACCCCGGAGCGCCTGGGCGTGATCGGCGCCGGTGTCATCGGGCTGGAAATGGGCAGCGTCTGGAAGCGCCTGGGCAGCGAAGTCATCCTGTTCGAGGCTCTGGACGAGCTGCTGCCAACCGTTGACAAGGACACCGCCCGGGTGGCGGCGCGCGAATTCAAGAAACAGGGCCTGGACATCCGACTGGGAACCAAGGTATCCGGCGCCGAAGTCAGTGACGGCAAGGTCAAGGTCACTTACAGCGACGGTGACGAGGAGAAAACCGAGATCTTCGACAAGCTGCTGGTCGCCGTCGGCCGCAAGGCCGCCAGCGAAGGGCTGCTGGCCGACGATGCCGGCGTCGAGCTGACCGACCGCGGCCAGGTAAAAGTGGATGACGACTGCCGCACGTCGGCCGAGAACGTGTGGGCCATCGGCGACCTGGTGCGTGGACCGATGCTGGCGCACAAGGCGTCGGAAGAAGGCATTGCCGTGGCCGAGACGATTGCCGGCGGTCATGGCCACATCGACCTGGACATGGTGCCGTGGGTGATCTACACCGACCCGGAAATTGCCTGGGTGGGCAAGACCGAAAAGCAGCTCGCCGAGGAAGGTGTGGAATACCGCGTCGGCACCTTCCCCTTTGCAGCCACCGGTCGTGGCCTGGCCCTGGGCGAAGCCGCCGGGCACGTGAAGATGATTGCCGATGCCGAAACCGACCGTATCCTGGGCGTGCAGATCATCGGCCCGAGCGCATCGGAACTGATCGCCGAGTGCGTGGTGGCGATGGAATTCGCCGGCGCCTCCGAGGACCTGGCCCGCATCGTCCACGCCCACCCGACCCTGTCGGAAGCCGTGCACGAAGCCGCCCTGGCCGTGGACAAGCGCGCAATTCACAAGGCCAACTGAGCTTCGCTCAGTGAGTTGCAAGTTGTCGGTTGCAAGTTGCAAGCTCCCGTTACGCCGCGATGTGGCCAATGGCACTTGCAACTGACAACATACAACTTGCAACTTGACCCCCTGGAGTCATCGGCAGCATTGCACTAAAGGATCAAGCAAGGCATGACCAAAGCCATCCCCGCCAAGTTCAACGCCTTCCGCATCTTCGACGACGAGGACGGTTACCGCGCGAAGCTCGTCGAGCAGTCCATCGACGAGCAGTCGGAAGGTGATGTCGTCATCCGGGTGGCCTACTCCAGCGTCAATTACAAGGATGCCTTGGCCGGCACCGGCAAGGGCAAGATCCTGCGGCGGTTTCCGCTCAATGGCGGTATCGACGCGGCCGGCACCGTAGTGCAGTCGGATTCCGATCGCTTCAGCGAAGGCGACGAGGTGCTCATCACCGGTTGCGGCCTTTCGGAAGTTCGCGACGGGGGTTACAGCGAATACCTGCGTGCTCCCTCGAAGTGGCTGGTGCCGCTGCCGGAGGGGCTGAGCCTGGAGGAATCGATGATTCTGGGCACGGCCGGTTTCACCGCCGCGCTCGCCCTGTGGAGGATGGAGGCCAATGGCCAGACCCCGGAGATGGGACCGATCGCGATCACCGGCGCCAGCGGGGGCGTGGGTTCGCTGGCCGTCGACATGTTCTCGCGCGCCGGCTACGAGGTCAGCGCCATTTCCGGCAAGGTCGAGGAATTCGACTGGTTGCACGAACTCGGCGCGGCCCAGTGCATCTCGCGCCACGACCTGTACTGGCCGGAAACCCCGCTGGCCTCGGCACAGTTCGCCGGCGCCTTCGACAATGTCGGCGGCGACATGCTCTCCGGACTGACCCGGGTCATCCAGCCCTGGGGCAATATCGCCTCCTGCGGCATGGCCGGGGGCATCGGCCTGAACACCACCGTCATGCCCTTCATCATTCGCGGCATCACCCTGCTGGGCATCAACTCCGCCGGTTGCCCCTACGAGATCCGGGAGCACCTGTGGCAGAAGCTGTCCGGCGACTGGAAACCCCGACACCTGGGCGCCATCGCCAACGAGCACACCAGCCTGGAAGAGCTGCCACGGACTTTTGACAGACTACTGGCCGGAGGCGGTCACGGGCGCACAGTCGTGCGTATTGACCAGGAAAGCTGAACTCGGGCGGAGTCCTTGAGGACCCCAAGGACGCCGAAGCGGGCAGCATTTCGGGTATGATTGGCAAATTGCCACCGTACCAGACAACAAAGGGAGCAACATGGCCAAGATTCTGATTGTTGATGATTCCGAGACCCATCTGTATTCGCTGCAGAAGATCGTCGAAGGGGCCGGTCACGAGGTGGTGACCGCGTCGAGCGGCGAAGAAGGTGTGGAAAAGTCCAAGTCGCACAAGCCCGACCTGATCCTGATGGATATCGTCATGCCCGGCCTCAATGGCCTGCAGGCCACGCGCAAGATTTCCAAGGACGAGGAAACGGCACATATCCCCATCATTTTCGTGACCACCAAGGACCAGGAAACCGATCGTGTATGGGGCATGCGTCAGGGGGCAGCTGCCTACATCACCAAGCCGGTGGACAAGAAGGAGCTGCTCAAGGCCGTCAAACAGGCACTAGGTACCTAAAAGGTGACCATTGCGGTCGGCGACCAGGTCCCGGCGGTCAATCTGACCGTCATGACCGCCGACGGGCCGAAGTCCCGCTCCGCCAGTGATCTGCTCGGGGTCGGCAAGACTGTCCTGTTTGCCGTCCCCGGGCCATTCACCCCGACCTGTTCGGCCCGGCATCTGCCCGGCTTCATCGAGCTGGCCGAAGAAATCAAGGCTGCCGGTGTCAGCCGGATTGTCTGCACCGCCGTCCAGGATATCTTTGTCATGGAAGCCTGGGGCAAAGCATCAGGTGCGGGTGACGCAGTCGACATGGCAGCCGACGGCAACGGCGAGTTCGCTCGCGCTCTCGGACTGGAACTCGACGCCACCGCGTTCGGCCTGGGATACCGGTCCCAGCGCTTCGCCATGATCATCGAGGATGGCGTGATACGCCACCTTATGGTCGATGCACCGGGAGAATTCCGCGTTTCAGGAGCCGAGCAGGTTCTCGGCAAACTCTGACCGGATCGCATTCATCCGACTGTTGCATGAACATCCGGACCCGGGAACCCCGGGAACACTGCTTTACCGGGCAGAAGAGCGGTCCGGCACCCGGCATTCGAGCGATGGCCGGGTTCAGTTACCCGGCGCGGCTGGATACTGTACCGGGTTGACGCCCTGCGGTTCGATCCACCCGAGATGAAAACCGATCCACAGCATGATGACCAGGCCCAATGACAGGCCCACTCGCCAGCTCAAGCGCCTGACCGTTCGCTCACCTTCGCCTGAATCACGTACGAGAAAATAGAAGCTCGATGCCAGAGTGTACAGAATGACGCCGAACGCTCCGAGAATCAGTACCTTGCTAATCAATGTTGCTGCCCGTGCTGAGTATGGCGGACATTATAAGCGGAGGTCGTGGTGAGCAGGACAGGGCCTCCCGTCTGGCGCCGGGTGCTGCCTCATCTGGCGGCGCTGGCGGTGCTCGCGCTATGCCTCAAGCTGGCGCTGTGGCAGATGGAACGTGCCGAGCAAAAGGACGAGCTGCTGGATGAATGGGAACGTGCTCCGGCTGCCACACTCGACCGCGACGATTCGATCGAGCCGGCACTTTACGCCCGGGTCACCGCCAGTGGCCATTTCGATAGCGAGCACCACGTCCTGCTGGACAACCAGACGCGCAACATGCACCCCGGCGTGCATGTCTTCACGCCGTTCAGGCCAACCGGATCCGATCGCGTCTGGATGATCAACCGGGGCTGGCAGCCCATGCCCGAACGATCGATCCTGCCCGAATTCGAAACAGTATCAGACGAGGTCACGATTCACGGTCGCGTGAGCGAACGGCCCCGCGTTGGCCTGCAAATCGGCGCTGCCGAGCCGCTGGATGCCGACAACTGGCCCAACCTGATGACCTATTTCGATATCGACAAGATCCGCCAGGTGCTTGGTGACCAGGTGCAGGACCGGGTCATCCTGCTCGATCCGGAGCACCCGGCCCACCTCACTGGTGACGAATGGCAGCCAGTCACCTTCGGGCCGGAACGCCATCGCGCCTATGCCTTTCAGTGGATGACCATCGGCGCAGTCGTCTTCATCATCTGGCTGACCCTCACCATCAGGAGCTTTCGCCAACAATGAATCGCACCACCATCATCGCCTTGTTCGCGGTGTTTTTCCTGCCTGTCGTCATCGCCGTGCTGATGCACAGCGAGTGGTTCGAGTGGCGCCCGGCCGAGACACGCAACCACGGCGAGCTGATTCAGCCGCCGCATGCCCTGCCCGACTTCCGGCTGCACGACGCCGATGGCCGGGTGGTCGCACGCACCGACCTGCTCGAGCACTGGCAACTGCTGCACGTTACAGACGGCGCGTGCGGCGAGGATTGCGTGGAATCGCTGTACTGGATGCGCCAGGTCAGGCGCGCACAGGACCGGCACCAGCCCGACGTCGAGATCACCCTGGTGACCGACCAGCCGATTGACCCCGAAATTCTTTCCGGGATCGAGGCGCTGGAGGCGAATGTCCGGATCATATCCGGCCAGGCCGGTCGTGAGTTCTCCGACATGCTGCCCGACGACGAATCCCTTCCAGTCAGCTACATTCTGGACACGCAGGCCAATATAATATTGCGTTACCCCGAGGGTTCGGATTTCAATGGCATGCGGCGCGATCTGAGGCGCTTGCTGACCTGGACCCGAACCGACTAGCTACCGCCGACGATTCAGCAACCGGATTCATGACCGCCACGGCCCTACAGCAAACCCGGCAGTTCCTTGCCCTGTGCAAGCTACGGATCGTCGCCCTGATCGTGTTCACGGCCGTGGTCGGCATGGCGCTGGCCACACCGGGCATGATCCCTCTCGATGCCCTGCTGGCCGGCTCACTGGGCATCGGCCTGGCCGCGGCCAGCGCGGCGGCGATCAATCATCTGCTCGATGAGCGCGCCGATCGCATCATGGCCAGGACTCGTCACCGCCCGCTGGCGAGCAACCGCCTGGACAAGCCCCAGGTCATCGGTTTTGCAGCAGCGCTGGCCGTGGTCTCGATGGCGCTGCTGTTCGCTTTCGTCAACACGCTGACCGCCGTTCTCACCTTCGCCGGCCTGATCGGCTACGCCATCGTCTATACCGCCTGGCTCAAGCGCGCCACCCCGCAGAACATCGTCATCGGCGGGGCGGCCGGCGCCATACCGCCGGTACTGGGCTGGACGGCGGTGACCGGCGAGATTCACGGCCACGCCCTGATCCTGTTCCTGATCGTTTTCGTCTGGACACCGCCCCACTTCTGGGCCCTGGCCATTCACCGGCGCGATGACTATGCCGCGGCCAACGTGCCCATGTTGCCGGTCACCCACGGCGTCAAGTTCACCCGCTGGCAGATCCTGTTCTACAGCATCATCCTGGCGCTGGTCACCCTGCTGCCCTGGCTGACCGGCATGAGCGGCCTGGCCTACCTGGCCGGCGCAACTGTTCTCAACATCGGCTTTCTCGGCTACGCCATTGCCCTGATGAGAAGCGACGACGAGCAGTTGTCCATGCAGATGTTTCACTATTCGGTCGTCTACCTGATGGCGCTGTTCGCCTTCCTGCTGGTCGACCATTACCTGTTCGATACCCCGAGAGTGATCCCATGAGCGAGACCCGCAAGGAATCGACCCCCCTGCACCGCCTCGAGTCGCACGACGACTTCATCGACCGCCACATCGGTCCGCGCGCTGCAGACATCGCCGCCATGCTCGAGACCATCGGTGCCGAGTCCACCGAGGCGCTGATGCTTGAAACCATGCCCGGCAGCATCCGCCAGGAGCGGCCGCTGGAGTTGCCCAGGAGCGACAACGAGGAACGGGTGCTCGAACAGATTCGCGGCATGGCCGAGCACAACACGGTCAGCCACAGCATGATCGGGCTGGGATATCACCCGACCATCACGCCGCCGGTGATCCTGAGGAATGTCCTGGAGAATCCCGGCTGGTACACCGCCTACACGCCCTACCAGGCCGAGATTTCCCAAGGCCGCCTGGAGGGTCTGCTCAATTTCCAGCAGATGGTCATGGACCTGACCGGGATGGAACTGGCCAATGCCTCGCTGCTCGACGAATCCACGGCCGCAGCCGAGGCCATGGCCATGCTCAAGCGCGTCAACCGCAAGAAAAAGAGCAATGTCTTTCTGGTTGACGCCAACTGCCTGCCGCAGACCATCGACGTCGTAACCAACCGTGCCCGACACCTGGGCCTGGAGGTAAAAGTCTGCGACGACCTCGAGCAGGCACTGGCCGAGACCGACTGCTTCGGCGTACTTATCCAGTATCCCGGGAGCGACGGTCGGGTGGTCGAACTGGACGGAGTGATTGCCAAGGCACACGAAAAGGGCGCGCTGACCGCCGTGGCCGCCGACCTGATGGCGCTGGTACTTCTGAAAAGTCCCGGCGAGTCCGGTGCCGACTGCGTAGTCGGTTCGGCCCAGCGCTTCGGCGTACCCATGGCCTACGGCGGACCGCATGCCGCCTTCTTCGCCACGCGCGAGGACTACCGGCGCAGCGTCCCCGGCCGCATCATCGGTGTGTCGAAGGACCGCCACGACAACCCGGCCCTGCGCATGGCCCTGCAGACGCGCGAGCAGCACATCCGCCGCGAGAAGGCCATGAGCAATATCTGCACCGCCCAGGCGCTGCTGGCAGTCATGGCCGGTTTCTACGCCGTCTGGCATGGCCCCGACGGTATACGGAAGATTGCCGGGCGCATCCATCGCCACGCCTGCATTCTCGCCCAGGGCATCCGCGAAGCCGGCTTCGAACTCGAACACGACCGGTTTTTCGACACCCTCTCGGTGCGCGTCGACGAGCCACAACACCAGGCCATCCTGCATCGCGCCCACGAGGCCGGCATCAACCTGCGTGCCGACCGCGAGGGCCACATCGGCCTGTCGGTCAACGAGCAAACGCGCAAGCATCATGTCGCCTGCCTGCTGGAGTTGTTCGGCGCCGAGTCGCCGGACGTACTGGCCATTGATGCCGAGCTCGGTGGCGAGCACTCCGCCATTCCCGACTCACTGCAGCGCACCAGCGACATCCTCACCCACGAGGTCTTCGGACTGTATCACTCCGAAACCGAGATGCTGCGCTATCTCAAGCGCCTGGAAAACAAGGATCTCAGCCTGGCTCATGCCATGATCCCGCTGGGTTCGTGCACCATGAAACTCAATGCCACCGCCGAGATGATTCCGGTGACCTGGCCGGAGTTCGCCGAACTGCACCCCTTCTGCCCCTGGGACCAGGCGCGCGGCTACCACCAGCTCATCGACGAGCTGTCGGACTGGCTGGCCGAGATCACCGGCTTTGCCGAGGTCTCATTGCAGCCCAATGCCGGTTCCCAGGGCGAGTACGCCGGCCTGCTGGCGATCAAGGGATGGCACGAATCGCGCGGCGAGGCGCATCGCAGCGTCTGTCTCATCCCCTCCTCGGCCCATGGCACCAACCCGGCCAGCGCCCAGATGACCGGCATGGACATCGTCGTGGTCAAGTGCGACAAGCAGGGCAACATCGACCTGGAAGACCTCGAAGCCAAGATCGAAAAACATCGCGACCAGCTTGCCGCGCTGATGATCACCTATCCGTCCACCCACGGCGTCTTCGAAGAAGACGTGGTCACCATCTGCAACAAGGTGCGCGCCGCCGGCGGCCAGGTCTACCTGGACGGGGCCAACCTCAACGCCCTGGTCGGCTGGTCACGCATTGCCGACTACGCCGACGTCTGCCATCTCAACCTGCACAAGACCTTCTGCATTCCGCACGGCGGCGGCGGCCCGGGCATCGGCCCGGTCGGTGTGCGCAAGCACCTGGTGCCGTTCCTGCCCGGCCACCCCAGTGGCCTGCTCGGGCCAGAGCATGGCGCCAACCCGGCGGTGGCTGCAGCGCCGTGGGGCAGCGCCGGTATCCTGCCCATTTCCTGGGTCTACATCCGCCTGATGGGCGCCGACGGCCTCAAGCGCGCCACCGAAGCGGCGATTCTCAACGCAAACTACATTGCCAGACGTCTCGAGGACCACTACGACATCCTCTACACCGGGCGCAATGGACGCATCGCCCACGAGTGCATCGTCGACCTGAGACCGTTCAAGGACTCGGCCGGCATTACCGAGGAGGACGTGGCCAAGCGCCTGATCGACTACGGGTTCCACGCGCCGACCATGTCCTGGCCGGTGCCGGGCACGCTGATGATCGAACCGACCGAGAGCGAGTCGAAGGCCGAGCTCGACCGTTTCATCCAGGCCATGATCGCGATTCGTCGCGAGATCGAGCGGGTGGCCAGCGGCGAATGGGACGCCGAGGACAATCCGCTGAAAAATGCCCCGCACACGGCGCTGGAACTGGCCGCCGACGACTGGCCGCATGCCTACACGCGCGCCGAGGCCGGCTGGCCGGTCAAGGAGTTGAAACTGCACAAGTTCTTCGCCCCGGTCGCCAGAGTCGACAATGTCTACGGCGATCGCAACCTGGTCTGCTCCTGCCCGCCGCTGGAGGACTGGCTGGAAGCCAGTTGAGGAGTGTAAGCGGGTGGTATCCGAGCGATCACGGCCCTGAGCGGGTTATCGGTCTTGGGAGAACGTTGCGAGTTGCGTGGCCCTTGCGTCGGCAAAATCAAGGCGGTGCCACACGAACCCTGATTGCTTTCGCCAAAACGTATGATCCATCGGATGGATCAGGATGGACTGGGTGGTGATTCCGCACCCGCTCAGGGCCGTGCTCGCTCGAATACCACCCGCTTTGAAAGGGGAGAGAAAATCGAAGAAAGGTGAGAGTAGGTCAGAAGGCGTGCGGTGACAGCGACCTGGTTGCGCCACCAACCTACTCCCACACAACAGGTGGCGAGTGGTCTTGCCCGGGGCCGGGCTCAAGGTGATGGAAACAGGCACTGAGCATCCGTACTCTGCGCGCCTCCATCCCCCGACTACCGGCAAAGTCCGTCCAACGGCTCGGCGCTATTCCCGGGCACAAGAACGCCACCAGCCTTGAAGCCGGATTCAAGGCGATTCACCTTGAACCCGGCCCCGGGCAGGACCACTCGGCGCCCTGCCAACATACCCGGCCCCGGGCAGGACTGCTCGGCACCCTGCCACCCTGCCCCCGCACTCTGCTCTTGCCTAATTCAGCTTGACCGGCGGTTCGGGACGCTCCGGGAAGCGCGGCGGGTCCGATTCGACCTTGTCCATGACTTCCTCGATGGCCCGCTCGAGCTGGCGGTCGCGACCGGCGATCACGCTGGCCGGATGGTTGTCGACTTCGATGTCCGGGGCTACGCCCTCGCCTTCGATCACGTAATTGCCGTCCACGTCGGCAAAGCCGAATTCGGGGACATTGACGCTGCCGCCGTCGATCAGCGGACCGTGATCGGTAATGCCGACCACTCCGCCCCAGCTCTTCTTGCCGATCAGCGGGCCCAGGCCGGCGTTGCGGAATTGCCAGGGGAAGATATCGCCGTCGGACGCCGAGTTCTCGTCGAGCAGGGCGACCATGTGGCCATTGAAGGCCTGGTTCGGGTAGGTCGAGGCGTATGGCATGGTGCGCGAATAGCCCAGCGACATCGGACGACGCGCCAGGCGTTCAATCAGCATCTGCGAGACATTGCCGCCGCCGTTGGAGCGAACGTCGATCACCAGCCCCTCCTTGCGAATCTGGCCGTAGAACCACTTGATGAACTCACGGATACCATCGGGCCCCATGTCGGGAACATGCAGGTAGCCGACGCGGCCATCGGTCGCCTCGCTGACACGGCGATGGTTATCCAGTACCCAGCCGAGATAGTGCAAGGGGGTTTCGTCGCTGACCGGATTGACCAGCACCTCCCGGGTGTCACCACCCTGAGCGCGGTCGCTGACGGTCAGCGCGACCGGCTGGCCGGAAGGCAGGGCCAGCCGGCGATAGATATTGTCCCCGGCATCCAGGGAGCGACCATTGATCGCCAGGATGTAGTCGCCTTCGCTGACATCGACGCCACTTTCGGTCAGCGGCGAGCGATAGCGCGGCTCGTCGTTCTGACCCTCGAGAATCCCGGCGATACGATAGCGATCATCGGCGATCTCGAAGCGTGCTCCCAGCAAGGCCACCGATGGGCGATCCGGCAGGCCTTCATCGCCACCGCTGACATAGGCATGGCTGACGTTGAGCTCGCTGATCATCTCGCCCATCAGGTAGTTGAGATCGCTGCGGTGGGCGACATGCTCGAGCCAGGGGCGATACTGCTCGCGCAGTGCCTCCCAGTCGTAGCCGTGCATGTTCTCGACATAGAAATGATCCCGGAATCGGCGCCAGACCTCGTCGAAAACGGTCGCCCACTCTGCCACCGGGTCGACGGTAGCGCGCAGCCCGGAAGTTGAAACGGATTGCGGATCCTCGCCTTCACGGGCAAATTCGAACACCTGCCAGTTGTTGTTCTGGCGCAGCAGGACATGCTTGCCGTCCAGACTGATATCGGCCGCCGCCAGGTTACCGGCAAACTCCATGACTTCACGATCCTCGATCTTGAACAACTTCAGGCGGGGCCGACGCTCCGGCGCACGGCCATAGTAGAAGGCATCGTGCTCGACCAGCACGATGGCGCCGTCGATGACCGACAGTGCAGCGTAGTTGCTCGCTTCCAGCGGCACGCGAAACAGGCGCTCGGCCAGTCCGTCGAATTCGATCTCGACACGGTCATCGTCGTTGTTGCCGTCATTGCCCGCGTCGTTGTTGTCACCGACCCCCGGCTCTTCCACATCGCGCGCGGCAAAGGGATTGTCGACATCGGAGGTGAGGGCGAAGCCGTGCACGGCGGCCATGCGGTTGGTGGCATAGTTCCACTCGCGCTGCGAAATCTGCGGTGCGAACTCGCGATCGCCCAGGAAGTAAAGATACTTGCCATCGGGCGAAAAGGCCGGTGCGTACTCGGAAAACAGGCCGGCGCTGATCTGTCGCTTCTCGCCATCGTCGAGGCCAAAGACGTGCAATGCCCGCAGCCCGGTATCGCGTGTCTGGCTGAAGGCCAACCAGCGACCGTCCGGCGACCAGACGTAGTCGCGGTTGCGCCAGCCGGGGTCGCGGCCGGCCTCAAGCACCTCGCCCTCTCCGTCGGCGGGCACGATGAGTATGCGGCCTTCCTTGTCTGATACGGCCACATGCTCACCGGTCGGCGACACCTTCGGCTGGTAGAAGCGGGTCTGGTTGCCCGAGGTCAGCGCGCTCGGCGCCTCGCTGCCGTCGGCCGGCACTCGGTAAAGCTCCTCCTCTCCGCTTTCATCCGACACGAACACGATCGACTGTCCATCGGGAAACCAGGCCGCCTCGCGGTCGTGGGCGCTGGAACGATCGGTCAGGTTGCGGGTCAGTCCTTCGCCCACCGGTACATTGAACAGGTTGCCGCGGGCTTCGAACAGCACGCGTTTGCCCGTCGGGCTCAGGCCCGCGCCGTTGATCTGGCCGGCCACGCTGACCGTGCGTTCACGGCGGTTGACGCCGTCATCGGGCACGAACACCTCGATACCGTTGTCGCTGCCTTCACGGGTGTCGTAGATGCGTAGCTCGCCGTTGAACTCGTAGACGATGCGTCCGTCGTTGCCGGCACTGGCCCAGCGCACGTCCCAGTCCTCGTGAAAGGTGAGTTGTTCGACTTCCAGGCTGTCGGGATCGACACTGTAGAGGTTGAGCTTGCCGTCGCGGTCGGAAACGAAGTAACCCTTGCCGTCGATCCACATCGGATCGCGATCGGTACGGGCATGATCGGTGATTTGCCGGGCATCGTTCTTTTCCAGATCGAACAGCCACAGATCCTGGGCCCAGCCGCCCTGGTAGCGCTTCCAGGTGCGGAAATCGCGAAACAGCGGCGAGTAGAACACCTTGTCACCGTCGTCGTTGAAAGTGCCGGCACCGGAGACCGGCATGGGCAGTGCCTCGGGCAGCCCGCCGGCACGCGGTACCGTGTACAGGGTGGCCGTGCTCGAACCCCAGGCGTCGCGTTGCGAACGAAACAGCACCTGCTCGCCATCCGGGGTCCAGCCGTAGACCTGGTTGTCGTACCCCCAGCGTGCCGGCAGCGGTCCGGTGGCCGGGTACCAGGTCAACTGTACCGGCTCCCCGCCGATGGCCGGAATCACGTAGACCTGCTCGTCACCCCCATACTGGCCGGTAAAAGCGACGTAACGGCCGTCGGGAGAGAACTTCGGGAACAACTCGAGACCGGGATGGCTGGTCAGGCGCCAGGCCATGCCGCCGTCCGAACCCACCATCCAAAGATCGCCGCCGTAACTGAACACGATGCGGTTGTCATGCAGGTCGGGGAAACGCAGCATCTTGGTCTGGGCGGCCACCAGGCCGGACATCAGGACAAGCACAAGAAACAGGCCGATGCGGCCAGGAAGCGCAAGTTTTTTCACGAAGGGATCACTCCGAAGGGCTTTTGATACATTATAACTCCTGCCCGAAACAGCCGGAATAGGCCGGAAGTCATTTCATGCCGCCATGGCACTGGTGGGCCGGGTGGATAATCGGGCAATGATGGAAGTCAGCCTGATGGCGCGAATCAGGGCGCATCAGCGCCGGCAATGGCAGCTCCCTTGCCAGGAAACGCAGCGCCGCCGACCGCGCCGGCGGCGGCTTGCATTCAGGCATCGCGGAACCCTGGGCAGTTCCCGGGGCAATTCAATTCGCAGGCAAGGAGCAGGGGAAGAAGGGTCTACTCTTCCTCCTCGCCGTCTTCTTCGTCGTCGGCGGCGGCCACCCTGGCCAGACCGATGAGTTGCTCCTCGTCACCCACACGCATCAGTGTGACGCCCTGGGTGTTGCGGCCCAGCTTCGAGATCTCGCTGACCGAGGTACGCACCAGGGTGCCGGCGTTGGATGTGAGCATGACGTCGTCTTTCTCGCTCACACCCAGGGCGGCCACCAGCGGACCGTTGCGGCCGCTGGTCTGGATGCCGATCACGCCCTGGCCGCCACGACGATAGACCGGGAATTCATCCAGCGCGGTACGCTTGCCGTAGCCATTGGCAGTGGCCAGCAGCACATCGCCATCATCGGCAACCAGCATGGAAACGACTTCCTGATCGTCTTTCAGCCGGATTCCCACGACACCGCGGGTCTGCCGCCCCATCGGGCGCACATCGTCCTCGCTGAAGCGTATGGCCTTGCCGGCGGAGGAAAACAGCAGGATATCGCGGGTGCCGTCGGTAAAGGCCACATCGACCAGTTCGTCGCCTTCCTCCAGCATCACCGCCCAGATGCCGTTGGAGCGGATATTGGCGAAATCCGACAACGGTGTCTTCTTCACTCGGCCGGCGCGGGTGGCGAAGAACACGAACCAATCGTCGGCGAACTCGCGCGTGGGCAGCACGGCGTTGATGCGCTCGCCCTCGTCGAGCGGCAGCAGGTTGACCATCGGACGGCCGCGGCTGTTATGGCCGGCCTGCGGCAACTGGTAGACCTTGGTCTTGTAGACCTTGCCGGCGCTGGTGAACACCAGCAGCGTGTCGTGGGTGTTGGTCACCCAGAAGCGTTCGACGAAATCCTCGTCCTTGGTGCGCGCCGCCGAACGACCCCGACCGCCGCGTTTCTGAGCGCGATAACGGTCCAGTGGCTGATACTTGGCGTAGCCGGCGTGCGAAAGCGTGACTACCACGTCCTCGGGCGTGATGAGGTCTTCCATGGTCAGGTCGAGGTGATCGTGCACGATCTCTGTGCGCCGCTCGTCGGCGTACTGGTCGCGCAGCGCCTCGAGCTCTTCGCGGATAACCTCCATGAGCGCATCGGGCTCGGAGAGAATGCGCATCAGCTCGCGAATGGTGCCGAGGATTTCCTCGTACTCGTCGGCCAGCTTGTCCTGCTCCAGGCCGGTGAGCTTCTGCAGGCGCAGGTCGAGAATGGCCTGGGCCTGCTGCGGCGAGAGCTGGTAACCGCCTTCGTCCAGCCCGTACTCGGGCAGCAGGTCTTCGGGGCGCGACAGTTCGGCACCGGCACGGCCCAGCAGGGCTTCGACCAGGCCGGCGTCCCAGCGCTTGGCCTGCAGCGCCTCGCGCGCATCGGCCGGGGTCTTGGAGCCCTTGATCAGCGCGATGACCTCGTCGAGGTTGGCCAGGGCCACGGTCAGGCCTTCGAGAATATGGGCGCGATCACGCGACTTGCGCAACTCGTACAGGCTGCGACGGGTCACCACTTCACGGCGGTGAGCCAGGAAGGCCGAGAGCGCCTGACGGATGGTCAGCAGCTTGGGCTGCCCATCGACCAGGGCGACCATGTTGATGCCGAAAACGGTCTGCAGCTGGGTGAGCTGGAACAGGTTGTTGAGCACGACCTCGGCGACTTCACCGCGCTTGAGCTCGATGACCATGCGCATGCCGTCCTTGTCGGATTCGTCGCGCAGCTCGCTGATGCCCTCAAGGCGCTTTTCCCTGACCAGATCGGCGATCTTTTCGAGCAACCTGGCCTTGTTGACCATGTAGGGCAGCTCGTTGACCACGATGCGGGTTCGCCCGGTGTCGTCGTCGGTTTCGATCTCGGTGCGTGCACGCAGGTAGATGCGCCCGCGCCCGGTCTCGTAGGCCTGCCGAATACCGGCCGCCCCGTTGATGATGGCCGCGGTCGGGAAGTCCGGCCCCGGCAGATACTCCATGATGCCGTCGATATCGATCTCGGGATCTTCGATCATCGCCAGCAAGGCCCGGATGACCTCGCCGAGGTTGTGCGGCGGTATATTCGTGGCCATGCCCACGGCAATGCCGGAAGCCCCGTTGACCAGCAGGTTGGGCACCCGGGTGGGCAGGACGGTCGGCTCGGACTCCGACTCGTCGTAATTGGGTATGAAGTTGACCGTTTCCTTGTCGATGTCAGCCAGCAACTGGTGCGACAGCCGGGCCATGCGCACCTCGGTGTAACGCATCGCGGCGGCGGAGTCGCCGTCGATGGAGCCGAAGTTGCCCTGCCCGTCGACGAGCATGTAGCGCATGGAAAACGGCTGGGCCATGCGCACGATGGTGTCGTAGACCGCGCTGTCGCCATGCGGGTGATACTTACCGATCACGTCACCGACCACGCGGGCGGACTTCTTGTAGGGTTTGTTGTAGTCGTTGCCCAGCACATGCATCGCGAACAGCACCCGCCGGTGTACCGGCTTGAGGCCGTCGCGAACATCGGGAAGCGCCCGCCCGACGATCACGCTCATGGCGTAATCGAGGTAGGACTGCCGCATCTCGTCTTCCAGGTTCACCTGGAGCACTTCACGTGCCATTTCCGCCATCGGGGAAATCCTGTCTGTGACTGACCGGGCGCAACGCAAGCGCCTGATTCAAGGTTATTTTTCTGGGTATTCCCGAAAATCTGACGACCCCCGCCAGACCGGGCACAACAAACGTGAAATATTACCACAGCCGGGGCCTTCGAGACACTGGCGGGAACAGGGCAAAACACCGCATGGACGCCCCGTCGCCTCCGGGTTTCCGGAGCGTGGCTGCCTGGCGCTGCGGGTAGAATGTCAGCCATGAGCACACCCGCCCCCCAGACCCACCCGGACTTCAGTCCGATACGTTTCGAGGACGGAGTCCTCCACCTGCTAGACCAGCGCCGACTGCCGGCCGATGAAGTCTGGCTCGAGCTTGATACGGTCGATCAGGTCACCCGGGCCATCACCGACCTGGTCGTTCGCGGCGCACCGGCAATCGGCATCGCCGCCGCCTTTGGCGCCGTCATCTCGGCGCGACGGCACGGCAGCGATATCAGTGCCTGGCGACAGGATCTCGAACGACTCGACCGCTCCCGCCCCACGGCAGTCAACCTGGCCTGGGCGACCGCACGCATGCGTCGCTGCGCCGAAACCCTGGGCAGACTCGACGCCGACGCCCTGGAAGCCGAGGCGCGAGTCATTCATGCCGAGGACGTGGCTGCCAACAAGGCCATGGCGGCCGCGGGCAGTGCGTTGTTCGAACCGGGCTCCGGCATTCTGACTCACTGCAACACCGGCGCACTGGCAACCGGGGGCATTGGAACCGCCCTCGGCGTGATCATGGCTGGTTACCGCGCCGGACGGGTCGAGCGCATCTTTGCCGACGAGACCCGACCGTGGCTGCAGGGATCGCGGCTGACGGCCTGGGAACTGGCCCGCCAGGGCATTCCATTCCAGGTTGTAGTCGAGGGGGCAGCCGCCGCCCTGATGGCCTCCGGCCGGGTTCAGTGGGTCGTCACCGGCGCCGACCGCATCGCCGCCAACGGCGATGTGGCCAACAAGATCGGCACCTGTTCACTGGCCATCATCGCCCGCCATTACGGTGCGCGCTTCATGGTCGTGGCCCCCGCTTCCACGGTCGATCCGCACATGGCTTCAGGGGAAGGCATCGTCATCGAACAACGTGATCCGGCCGAGATCTGGCGCGCCGCCGGTCTCGAATTGCAACCGGACGGCTTCGATGCCTGGAACCCGGTCTTCGATGTCACCCCGGCGGCACTGGTCAACTGCATCGTCACCGAGCACGGCGTTCACCAGCCGCCTTACCGTTTTGCCGGTTGACCGGGCGGGTGGCGAAATTGCCTGCTTGAACTGACAATCGATAGGTCAACCCAGTATCATTGGGTTCCCCAAACCCGTTCCACACAAGGAGCATGCGAGAGACCATGCGTATCCTGACCACACTGCTGCTGGCCCTGCCCATGCTGGTCATGGCCGATGAATCTGAAAATACGGAGAACCCCAACGTGATCCTGCACACGAACCACGGCACCATCACCGTCAAACTGTTCGAAAATGATGCGCCCAAGAGCGTGGAAAACTTCCTGCAGTATGCCCGTGACGGTCACTATGACGGCACCCTGTTTCATCGTGTCATCGACAACTTCATGATCCAGGGCGGCGGGTTTGACACCGACTTCGAGCAGAAGGACACCCGCGACCCGATCGAGAACGAGGCCGACAACGGCCTGAAGAACGAACGCGGCACTCTGGCCATGGCACGGACCAACGACCCGCACTCGGCCACATCACAGTTCTTCATCAACGTGTCCGACAACGACTTCCTCAATCACCGCGGCAAGCAATCCGGCCAGACCTGGGGTTACGCCGTCTTCGGTCGCGTCACCGACGGCATGGATGTGGTCGACAGCATCCGCGGCGTTACCACCGGAACCCACGGCGTCCATCGTGACGTGCCCGAAGAGCCGGTCATCCTGGAACGGGTCGAACTGCCCTGAGCAACGCACTGCCCGTCTACCTGATTTCGGATCTGCACCTGGATCCGGAGCGCCCGGAAACCACCCGCCTGTTCGTCGATTTTCTTGACGGACCGGCGCGTGGGGCCCGGGCACTTTACATTCTGGGCGACCTGTTCGAAGCCTGGATCGGCGACGACGGCATCGGGACGATGGAACGCGAGATTGCCGAGTCACTGTCCCGGCTTGGCGATCAGGGAACCGAAATCCAGTTCATCTGTGGCAACCGGGACTTCCTGATCGGCGACGACTACTGTCGGCTGTCCGGCATGCGGGCAGTGGAAGAGCCCACGCGTCTGCAGGAATACGACATCGACGCCCTCCTGATGCATGGCGACACGCTATGCACGGATGACGTGGCCTACCAGCGCTTTCGCCGCAAGGCTCGCAATCCCGCCTGGCAGCGGCGCGTGCTCTCCTACCCCGTATGGTTCAGGAAATCACTGGCAAAGCTTGCGCGCTGGCGCAGCAGGTGGCATACCGGCCGAACTGGCCAGATGATCATGGACGTCAACGACGATGCAGTGTCCAGCTGCTTTCGTGAACACCATGTCCGACGCATCATTCATGGTCACACCCACCGCCGGGCCATTCACGACATCGAGATCGATCATCGTCATTGTCAGCGCATCGTCCTGGGCGACTGGCACGAGGAAGGCAGCGCCGTTCGCATCGACGACAGCGGCATCGCAATGATGACCATCGCCCGCGACGCCGCCGGCCGCATCGAGCTCAGACTGCACGAAACGGCCGCCCCACTGGCCAACTGAATCCCCTCTTGTTCCCCCCGTCCATCACCGGACGTCGGCAGGTCCTGCGGATGCAAACGTCGCGCCCGATTGGGCTGAAACCCTGGCTGAAACCGGCCGACGGCATACCGACTCGGCGCATCCGCTACGATGAGTGCCCGGCCCGATTGCAGCGCGCCGGGAATACAGACGGGTTTTACTGTTGATCTGACCGACCCCGGACAGGAAAGCCGCCCCTGCAGGCGGCCTTCCTGTTCGAGCTGTTTTCATCCTGCCGGGTTGTCACTGCCGGCAATCACTCCCCCAGAATTTCAAATCGGTCAAAGAGGATGTCATCGGGCAGCTCAAAGCCTTCACCCTCGAGTTCGACGGTCTGGCTCTGGTCATCGGCTGTGGTGACCAGCACTTCAGCGCTGAAGCTTTCTTCAGAGCCCGGGGTAAAGGTCACCTCGACCTGGCAGCTGTCAGCCGGATCGAGCTCCGCACCCACGGCACAGCCCCCGCCGGTGATCTCGAAATCGGCATCTCCGCTCAGATCCAGAGCGGCCAATTCGAGACTCATGGCGCCTGCATCAGATATGTTGCTGATCGTGAATGTCAAGCTCGCATCGCGGGTCACGGCCACATCACCAAAGGCCAGCGACGACGGGTCAACACCGAGCACACCCGGATCAGGCATCCCCTGGCCGGACAACGTGACCGCCTCGGACTGTCCATCGGTAGTAGCCACGACGATACTGCCACTGAAGCTGTCGGCTTCGCTCGGGGCAAAAGTCACCTCGACCTGACAGGCATCGCCCGAATCGAGTTGCGCACCCATGACGCAGTCGCCGCCCGTGATCTCGAACTCGGCAACACCGCTCAAATCCAGGGCACTGAGCTCGAGACTCCCAGCACCTGACTCGCCGGCGTTGCTTACCGTGAAGTTCTGGCTGTTCTGGTCGCCAGGCTCCAGCTTGCCGAAATCCAGCTCGGTAGGTGCAACATCCAGCACCGGACCGCTGCTGACTTCCACGCTGACCGGAACGATGACCAGTTCATTTTCGGGAGCATTCGATAGCAGGCAAAGGGAGGCCTCGTACAAGCCCTCGTCAAGCCCCGAAGCATCGACCAGCACCGTGACCGATGCGCCTTCGCCGGGACCGACCGTGCCCGAGTCCGGATCGGTGCTCAGCCAGTCGACGTCTTCCGGATCCTCACACACTGGCGCTGCCACCTTGTGCAGGGTCACCGTGACATCGGACCAGTCCATGGCGTCATTCCAGGTATGTTCGAATTCGAACAGCCAGTCGCCTTCGTCAAGCGCACCATCCGCGCCAAAGATGTCCTCACCAATGTGGGTGCTGTCATAGGTTCCGTCACCACTCGATCCACTACCGTCAAAATCCCAGGGCGGGTTACTGGTCTGGTAGCCACCAACGGCAAAATCCTCGCCATCCGGGCCGGTGACGGTCAGAGCCATATCCGAAGCCCAGGTTTGAGTGCCCGAAATGCCGCTCACGCTGCCTTCGAAAGTGAAGCCGACGACTTGTCCGCGCGTTTCGATTCCGCCGCCCAGGACTTCGCTGTGATTTCCACTGCCCGGCAAATTGAAATCGGCCAGGGCCAGCTCTTCGTCCAGATTCGGATCATGGCTGTCGCGGGACTCAAGGGCGACCACCGCTTCGTCGGTGACCAACGACCACTCCAGATCGAGGGTGCCGGTATTCTCGATCATCAACGCGGATTGTCCGTCGCCCCCGCCGGGAACAATCAGTTCGAGCTGGGATGGCGTCGCGGCAACCTGCGGTGCGTCCAGCACCAGGTCAAGCGTGATGACATCATCTTCCTCGATGATCAGATCGCCGGCCGAAGCCGACTCAAAACCGGCGCGGCTGGCCACGACCTCGTATTCGCCCTCCAGCACAGTCAGGCTGTACTGACCGCTTTCGTCGGTTTCAGTGGAGAAATCGAACTCGTCACCAACCGCCTCGATAAGAACACCGGCAAGGGCCTCGCCCGTTCCACCTCGCTGGACCGAACCCTCTATGGTGCCGCTTGGCCCCTGCTCCGGCGTGGCCGTCACGCATGGCGTCATCGGGCCGGAACAACTGCCGCTTTCATCCACGGCAATCACACTGTAATAGACATCGAAATCATTTCTCAGTCCAGTCTCGGTGAAGCTGGTATCGCTGACCTGACCGACCCGCGCCTTGCCGAATTCGCAGCCCATCGGACCTTCGGTGCGGTAGACCCAGTATTCGGCGGCGTCGTCGACCGGATCCCAGTCAAGCTGCACACCCTCGTTGAAGTTCGCGACGGTGAGATTCTGCGCTGCCTCGGTGGGAGCGGATTCGCATCCGGCGTCCTGCACCGTTGGCGTATCGCAGGCAAGCTGGTGACGATCGAAGGCAGCGAAGATGGCCGACATATGCGGCGTGCCGTCCTCGAGGCTACCGTTATCGGCATCGGCGGCCAGGTACTGCAGGTAGCCGCTGTCGGCGTTGCAGCCACCATTGTTGGTGGTGCACTGGTACCAGTCGCCGACCGCGCCGGCACCCTCATAGGTCAGGCGCGTGCCCAGCTCCAGCGCGGTATTGAGGTCGTAATCAAACGGCGAGCCTTCGAAGCCCTGCAGGTCGCGGTGAACCAGGTCCCACAGCGCTTCGGCCACGATCGAGCCCTCGCAGTGGGTGCTGGTCCCACAGGGCGTGTTACCCGTGCCTGTGCAGGCTGACTGCACCCAGGCAACATCATGCGGGTTCCCGCTTTGCTGCAACGCCCAGTCCGACTCTCGAACTCCGGTGCACTCCAGGCAGGCATCGCCAAAGCCATCGCAGGTGACGCCCGGTCGGAAATTGCGACCGACACAAGAATCGTTGAGCATGTTCTGGGCATAGATATCGGCGATGCCCTCGCCCGGTCGAGAAATACCGGGATTGACCGAGTTGGCGTCCATGCCGTGGCCCCACTCGTGATGCACCACGGCCATGACCTCGCCGGTATTGGCGCAACCGCTGCCTGAGGTATAGAAATTGACCGTACCGTTCCAGAAAGCATTGCAGCTCTGGTTGAGGTTCATATTGGAAGTCAACTGGTTGCCCAACCAGTTGTTGGCCGGCAGGTAACCCTGCGCCTGCTCGATGATGCGGTTGAGACCATAGTAGGTCGTGCGCGAGGAACTGGTATTGCCCGAAGAGCTGCCCGGAGGAACAGCGCAGTCGGTTCCCGCGTCCTGACCCATGTCCAGGTCGCCGGACGAGGTTGACTCATCAAGTGTGCCGCAATTGTCGTTGATGGTGGCAAACTGGCCAGACAGGCTTGTTGTCAGCGTGCCCGAGCCGGAAGTCGGTGCATTGCCCCCGGTCGAGGTGAAACCGATTGGTGAGCCATCCAGGCTGACATCGGCAAACGGCATGGGTTGCTGCCCCAGTTCCACGCCATCAGGCGCCTGACCGTCATTCGAAACCGGGAACACCCCCCCAATGACGCCACGTGAAGGAGCACCGTCGCCGATACCGTGCGTGGCGCCATGTCCGGCATGGGCTGGCTCGTCGGAATGGTAATGATTGGTGTCTTCGAAGGCCAGCAGCTCACCGTCGTGTGCATCGATGAGTGCCTCCCAGGTGCCGATGTCATCTCTGAACAATGGCGTCAGCACCCATACCAGCCGGTAGGAAAGGCCCTCTCCCAGCTCCCCGACCCGTTTGTGATCGGGCTCGTCGGACACCGGAATCAGCTTCAGCTTCGGGGCTGCACGATAACGGTCCGGCTGGAGGCCGTGCAAGTGCGACAACAGTGCCGACTCGGCGTCTGTCTCGCTCAGCGACGGCCGTGTATCGACCCGCATGTCGCCCCAGTTGCGCTGCCCCATCAGGATCAGGTTGCCACTGTTGATGTTGGCGGTGATGTAACTGTCGCGCACCGGTACGCCGTCGACCGAACGACCGATGTATACCTGGATGCGCTCATCCCCGTGCACCTGCATGCGCGGTGCGTTCATTTCATCTGTCGCGAACCCCAGCTCGTTCTCGTGCTCGGCCAGAAAATTCAGAAAGGCGGTACTGGCCGCATCCATCAACTGGTAATGATCCCGCGGTGCCGGCACATCGAAATCAGACCAGCGCAGATCGTTGCCCACGCCCGTACCGGGAATCATGGGACGAGTGATGATCAGTGTGCCCCAGCGCCCGGTGCGTGGGTCCAGAAACGCCCTCTCGTGATGCACACCCAGGATATCGAGATCGGCCCTGGCCGACCGACTCCACTCCATGGGCAACTGGTCGAGTGACCGATACACACTCGACCACCACAGTTCGGTGTGGCGATACTCGAAATCGTGCAGGTCGCGATGCGCGGGAGGTTGCAGGGCAATTGCCGGAACGGCGACAAACAATGACGCGACAAGCGCCAGAATCCTGGTTGCTTTCATATTTCAGTCCCTGATGACAGATTGGCGGTTTGTTGTTGGTTATTCTGCAGCCCGCCCCCTGTCTGGACATCCCGGGACCACATTTACCCTCATTCGGCAACGGATGCTAACACAGCCGGTTTTCACGTTTGTCGCAAGGCGGAAAATTGCCGGGTCAAAGACGAAGAACCCGCATGTCGTTATTGCAGCAGGGCTTCGAGCCGTCGCGCCGCGGCCACACCGCTGCTCCAGGCGCCCTCGATGCGGCTGCCACTGCACCAGTCGCCAGCCACGGCCAGCCGCGTTTCACCATCAAGCAGACACCCGGAGTTCATCGGCAGATCGGCCAGCGCATAACGCCAGCGGTGGGCGCGCTGCAACACTGGCTCGTCGGAAAAGGCGGGGTCGAGTTGTCGAAGCTGGTCGAGCATGGAGGCAGCAACCGTCCCGGGCGGCGACTCGAGCCGCTTGCCGGACCAGTCTGCACCCGCATGAACCACCCAGCTCTCGGCCGAACCTCGCTGCGGCTTGCTGGTGTTGCGAGCGACCCAGGCCAGCCCATCCCGGTTGACGAATGCGGCATCGAAGTCGGTCTGAACGGGCTTGTCGAAACCCAGCATGAGCGCCCAGCACGGATGCATCGCCACCCCGTCCAATCGGGCATGCAGGGGATGGTTCGTTCCCAGCATGGCCACGGCCTGCTGCGGGGGTGCGGTCAACAGCACCGCCGTTGACTCAAGTCTGCTGCCATCTTCAAGTTCAAGCTGCCAGCTTCCATCGAAGCGAATGCGGTCGACACGCCTGGCATACCGGCAATCCAGCCCTTCGGCGAAACGTCTGAGCAGACCGTTCATGCCGGGAATCGCGACGAGGCGACGAACCGGCGCCCCGTCACCAGCCTGTGGTCGCGGCCCGAACACCCGCAGCCTGGGCTGCCACTGGGCCACCAGACCCGCCGCCTCCCAGGCCTCCACCCGACGACGGAAGGCCTCACTGCGCGCGGTGAAATACTGAGCACCGTGATCGAAAGAAAACTCGCCTTCACGGCGGGTCGAACTGCGGCCACCCGGACCACGCGCCTTGTCCAGCACCGTGACGGACAATCCGCGCGAAGCAAGATGACTGGCGGCAGTCAGACCGGCCCAGCCAGCGCCAACGACGATGACGTCAATCGGCTTCATGGCGTGTGTAAATCAGCTCATCGAGTTCGAAGCCCTGTTCACGGGCCGTTTTCAGCAAGGCTTCGAGGCGGGTTTCGGAAAGTTCGGGTGAGCGAGACAATACCCAGAGGTAACGCCGGTTATCGCTGCCGACCAGCGCGTCATCGTAGTCGGCACCCAGCGCCAGGATGCGGTAGTCCCCCCAAACGAACGGCAGAAACGACATCCAGCGCGGGGCAAAGCGAACTTCCAGGGCGGCCTCGGGACCTTCCGGGTCGGCCCGCCTGGCCACGCCGCCGGCCTCGACCTGACTGCCGTCTTCGCGACGACAACGATTGGTCACCTCGACACGGCCATCATCGCGCAGGCGATAGTGGGCAGTCACATTCGATTCGCACTGGCGCTGGAAACGATTGGGCAGGCGCGCGATTTCGTACCAGCGACCCTGGTAACGCTCCAGGTCGACTTGATCGACGAGATTCAGGCCGGCATGTGAAACACTCATTCCCGACAGCATGAGTGCCAGCACGGCCACCGTCAACATCCACGCTTTCATGCCGGCAATTCTGCCAGAGTCAGCGTGAACATGGCAGGGATCAGCGCTCCTCCTGTCCGGTGGCACACACATGGCGCATCGTCGGATTATCCCGGATACTGCACGATTTTCTGGATGCGGAAGCCCGGAAGTGCTGCTGTAACCGGACAGAGATACGGTCCTGCACCGGAAATCCATGCGATATCCGGGTTATGTCAAACCCTTGCAAACGAAGTGTCGGGAGCATGCGCCTTCGTTCAAGCCATGCGCCCAATGAGTGGATCGGGTTTACTGGCGGTGACGACCAGCAATTCCCAGTGCATGGCAACACCACCATCGCTGAGCGTTCTCGTCCCCAGTATTCGCTCGACACCATCGATGATCTGTTCGTTGCCGGCCCGATCCATGCCGAACAGAGCCCTGGCAAAAGTCGCCATCCCCGCCAGGTCGGCAAACCGCCATTCCAGCGGGACGCTGTCCAGGGAGACATCGACCAGACCGACAGTTTCCAGCAAGCCGATCACCCGCTCGTCGAAGAAATGCCCGTCATGACCCAGGCTGCTGTGAGCATCGACAAAGCCATTGAGAAACCGGGCCGGCGCGCTGTCTGCAGCCACCTCGGCCAATCCCAGGCGCCCCCCTGGACGGAGGACACGGAAGAACTCGGCGAAAATGGCCGCCGGATCCGCTTCATGATGCAGGCCGGCCAGACTGACCACTGCGTCAACCGTGTCGTCGGGCAAGGAAATGGCATCAAGCGAGCAATGAAAACGATCGCGACCTTCGTCCCCGGGACAGCATCGATAGAATTCTTCGACCGGGTCGACGGCAATGTAGCGAACGCCCGGTGACAGATGCCGGGCCAGGTAACCGCCGCCGGCCGGGGCGTCGACCAGGACTTCACCGTCGCCAAGGTTCAGCCATTGCGGCAACAGCTCAAGTTCCTCACGACGTGCCTCAGGCCATTCCCGCATGGCACGATGATATTGCTTACCGCGCGCGGCAAAAATGTCATGGTAGCTATCGACATCCCGCATGACGCGCCTCCGTTGCGACCATGATCGTCAACGCTCGGTCATGATTGACCTGTAGTTGTCGGGCTTCACTCCTCCGGACGCAGATAAGGGAACAACAATACGTCACGAATCGAGGGCGAGTCGGTCAGCAGCATTACCAGTCGATCGATGCCGATGCCCTCCCCGGCCGCCGGCGGCATGCCGTATTCCAGCGCACGGATGTAGTCGCGGTCGAAATGCATGGCCTCGGCGTCACCGGCATCACGGGCCTGGACCTGGGCCAGGAATCGTTCGGCCTGGTCTTCGGGGTCGTTGAGCTCGGAGAACCCGTTGGCAATCTCGCGGCCGGCCACGATCAGTTCGAAACGGTCGGCAAAATCCGGATCCTCATCGTTGCGGCGCGACAGCGGAGAGACCTCGATGGGGTAATCGACCACGAAGGTCGGCTGGATCAGCGTGTGTTCGATGCGCTCCTCGAACAGCTCCATCAGCAGGCGGCCCCAGCCCCAGCCGTCCTCGACATGAATGTCGTTGGCGCGGCAGACCTGGCGCAGCTTGTCGGCGTTCTTGATATCGGCTGGCTCGATATCGACGTAGTGTTCGACCACGGCGTCGGCGACGCGCACACGCGCATACTCGCCGCTGAAGTCGATGGTCTCGCCCTGGTAGTCGACCTTGCCGTCGCGCATGTCCGGCAGTTCGCTGACCACGCTGTTGAGCAGATCCTGGGTCAGTGCGATCAGGTCGTTGTAGTCGGCGTGCGCCCAGTAGTACTCGAGCATGGTGAACTCGGGATTGTGCCGCGTGGACACACCCTCGTTGCGGAAGTTGCGATTGATCTCGTAGACCTTTTCCAGCCCGCCGACCAGCAGTCGCTTGAGATGCAGCTCGGGCGCGACGCGCAGGTAGAGATCGAGATCGAGCGCATTGTGGTGGGTCACGAACGGTCTGGCCGTCGCGCCGCCGGGAATGTGGTGCATCATCGGCGTCTCGACCTCGAGAAACTCGCGGCTGTCGAAGTAACGACGAATGGCCCGAATGATGAGTGTGCGGCGCACGAAGGTCTCGCGCACTTCGGGGTTGACGATCAGGTCGACGTAGCGCTGGCGGTAGCGGGTTTCCTGGTCGGTCAGGCCGTGCCATTTCTCCGGCAGCGGGCGCAGCGACTTGGTCAGAAGTCTGAGGTCGCTGGCCTGCACGCTGAGCTCGCCGGTGCGCGTGCGCATCAGGCTGCCGGTCACGCCGACAATGTCACCGATGTCCCACTGTTTGAAGGACTGGTAGACCCCTTCGGGCAGATCGTCGCGCCGCAGGTAAAGCTGGATGCGCGCCCCGGAGCCGTCCTGGATGTGCACGAAACTGGCCTTGCCCATGATGCGACGGCTCATGATGCGCCCGGCCAGGCTGAAGGACTCCTCCAGACCTTCGAGTGCATCCTGATCCCAGCGCTCGGCATCCTCGAAGCGATCGAGCAGCTTCGCGGCCTCGACCGTCACCCGGAAATCATTGGGGAACGCTTCGCCATGCTCACGCAGCTTCCCGAGCTTCTCGCGCCGCTCGGCAATCAGACGGTTCTCGTCCACCTCTGGCGCCTGATCCGTTTCTTTTCTGGTCATATCCAATTCCTGCTGGCCTTGTGCGATTAGAGCGCATGGAGGACGCCACACATGGGTTCGAGAAAGCGGATAACACGAAGTGCACGAAGAATGGCACGAAGCACACGAAGTTAAAACTCCAGGCTCTTTTGCATTCCCCTGTTCGTTGTTCCATCCGACTTTCCTTTCTTCGTGTCCTTCGTGCGCTCCTTCGTGTCCTTCGTGTTCAAAACTTTGAGGCCGAAACCCGTACCACACTACTCCAGGCCGGCCTGCAGCTGCGCGGCGGCGAATTCGTCGAGATCGCCGTCGAGCACTTTCTGAGTGTCTGAGCGCTCCACGCCGGTGCGCAGGTCCTTGATGCGTGACTGGTCGAGCACGTAGTTGCGGATCTGACTGCCCCAGCCGATATCGGCTTTCTCGTCCTCGGCCGCCTGTGCCTTCTCCTGCTGCTTCTGCAACTCGAACTCGTAGAGCTTGGCGCGCAGCTGCTTCATCGCCCGGTCCTTGTTCTTGTGCTGCGAACGATCGGTCTGGCACTGCACCACGATGCCGGTCGGTTCATGCGTGATGCGAACGGCCGACTCGGTCCGGTTGACGTGCTGGCCGCCGGCACCCGAGGCCCGATAGACGTCGATGCGCAAATCGGAGGGATCGACCTCGATCTCGATGCTGTCGTCGATTTCCGGCGACACGAACACGCTGGCAAACGAGGTATGCCGGCGGTTGCCGGAATCGAACGGCGACTTTCGCACGAGTCGATGCACGCCGGTCTCGGTTCGACACCAGCCAAAGGCATGATCGCCTTCCACGCGTACCGTGGCACTCTTGATCCCGGCCACATCACCTTCCGAAACTTCGATCAGTTCCGTTTTCCAGCCACGACGCTCTGCCCAGCGCAGGTACATGCGCAGCAGCATTTCGGCCCAGTCCTGGGCCTCGGTGCCGCCGGAACCGGCCTGGATGTCGATAAAACAGGGTCGACCATCCATTTCGCCGGAAAACATGCGCTGGAATTCCAGCTCGTCGACCTGCTTTTCCAGGGATTCGAGATCGGCACCGACACTGGCCAGCGTCTCCTCGTCTTCCTCGGCCAGGGCCAGTTCCAGCAATTCGGCGGCATCGCCGACGCCCTCGATCACCGCCTTCTGCGCACTGACCGAACGATCGAGATCCGAGCGTTCCTTGCCCAGCGCCTGGGCGTGGTCGGGGTCGTTCCAGACATCCGGGTTTTCGAGCTCCCGGGTGACCTCTTCGAGTCGTTCTACCTTGCCATCGTAGTCAAAGATACCCCCTCAGCGCCCGCACACGGCGCTCCAGGTCGTCCAGCAGGTTCTTCAGCGAAGTCTGTTCCATGACAATCATTCCAGTCTGGTGAAGTAAAGACGCGCATTGTACCGATTCCTTGCAACGCTGACTGCCTCGTAACCGTGAATGCAATCTCCCGCCCCCTTCCCACACTCACCGAACAGAAAACTTGCTAAAGTGATAGCCGCTTTCAAACCACTCCGGAGGTCTGTCCCGATGTCTGCATACTGGGTCGTTGTGGCCGATTCGGCCAAGGCACGCATATTCTCCCGCAACAAGAAATTCAGCCCGCTGGAGGAGCTTGAAACACTGGTTCATCCTGAATCTCGCCTGCATCGCCAGGACCTGGTAAGCGATCGTCCCGGCCAGGTGCAGGAGTCACGCACCCCGGGTGAAAGCGTCAATGAAGAGCCCACCGATCCCAAGGTGGTCGAGGCCCAGGTGTTTGCGCGCGAGATCGCCCATCGCTTGCGCGAATCTCGCCTTTCCGGCAACTACTCTTCGCTCGTGCTGGTGGCCGATCCGAGGTTTCTTGGATTGCTGCGCAAATGCATGGACGAAGATACCCGGCGCACCATCGATCAGGAGGTTCCGAAGAATGTCACGCGCGAGGCCATCGACCGCATCACGCGCGCCATCGACGAGTCCTACTGATCCAGCCCGCATCATTTGCGGGCCAGCCCACTGCGACGACAGGGTCGTGATTGATCCGGCGCCGGTGAGCCTCAATCGCTCGCCGCGCCGTCTGCTTCGTCGACCAGGTAGCGGACATTGAGTTGCGGCGTCACTCGCCCTTGCCAGCGATTGACCTCCAGGCTGTAGACCACGTGCAGCGGATCGGGCAGTTCGCGATGACACAGGTGACCGGCCCGGAAAGCAATGGCATCGATGCTGGCACCACTGCCGGTCGGCGACAATCTCAGCTTGAGGTGTTTTTCTCCCACCACGCGTCGCTCGAGCACACGAAACCTTCCATCGAATAGCGGTTCGGGCCAGCCCTGCCCCCAGGGTCCGGCGCCGGCCAGGGCCTCGGCAGTCTCGATCGACAGTTCACTGGCACTGAGGGCGCCATCCGTGCTGACACATTCCCCTGAGAATTCAATTTCCTGAACCAGGTTATTGAAGTTCTCTCTGAACTCCTTGAATCGGCTTTGGTCGATCGTCAACCCGGCAGCGCGGGCGTGCCCGCCGAAACGCTTGATCAGCCCCGGCTGGCGGGAATCGATATCGACCAGCAGATCGCGCAGATGCAACCCGTCCGGCCCCCGCCCCGACCCCTTCAGTTCGCTGCCGCCATCTTCCGCCGGCGCAAAGGCGAATACCGGTCGCTGCAGACGCTCCATCAGGCGACCGGCCACCAGCCCGACCACGCCCTGGTGCCACTGCGCATCGAACACGCACAACCCCTGCAAGTCACCCTCCAGGCGCTGCGCCAATTCCTGCGCCTGTTGCTCGGCCGTCTCCTGCATTTCCTGCTGCAGACTCTGGCGTTGCCGGTTGAGGGCATCCAGTTCGCTGGCCAGATCGCGGGCACCGGATTCGCTGCCCGCCAGCAAGCATCGCACCCCGACGCCCATGTCGTCGAGACGCCCGGCGGCATTGAGTCGCGGTGCAGCGGCAAAACCAAGGTCCGAGGCCTGAACGTGGCGCAGGTTGCGACCGGCCACTTCCAGCAAGGCGCGAACTCCCGGCAGACACTTTCCGGCACGAATGCGCACCAGCCCCTGATGAACCAGCCGGCGATTGTTGTCGTCCAGCTCCACCAGGTCGGCCACCGTCCCCAGGGCGACGAGATCCAGCCACTGGTCCAGACGCGGCTCCTGCCCGCGGCGGAAATGCCCGGATTCGCGCATGAAGCTACGCAATCCCATCAGCAGGTAAAACATCACGCCCACACCGGCCAGCGCTCCGGATGGAAAGCGTTCGTCGGGCAGGTTGGGATTGATGATGGCGTCGGCCGGTGGCAACGTCTCCCCGGGCAGGTGATGATCGGTCACGATGACGCGAATGCCCAGTTCACGGGCACGCGCGACACCGGCATGAGAACTGACTCCCTGGTCAACGGTCACCAGCACATCCGGAAGCGGTTGCTCCAGTTCGTCGACCAGCTCGAGACTCAGTCCGTAGCCATGACGGAAACGGTCCGGCACCATCCAGTCGACCTGCCTGGCACCGAGTGCACGCAGACCGTGAACGGCCAGCGCCGTGCCGGTGGCACCATCGGCGTCGAAGTCGCCGACCACGCAGATGCGTGCATTGTCCGCGATGGCCGCCGCCAGCAGTTCGCAGGCAGGCCGCATGCCGCCAAGCCTGGGAGGCAGCAAATGCCGTAGCGAATAATCCGGCGGTGACTGCAGCCCGCGCGTGGCAAGAACCCGCGCGACCACCGGGTGCATCCCGGCCAGGCCGTGGCGCGGCTCTTTCCGCCGCTTGATGCGCACCCGGCGTATGCTCACCACACCCTCCAGGCTGCTGGCGTTGACAGGCACCAGGCCCGGTTCTCACTGGCCAGTTCCAGTTCGCGCAGCTTTCGGGCAAATCGCAGGCGCCGCAAGGCAGCAACCAGGTCGGCGGCCAGTCGCGCGAGGTTGTCTTCGGCAGTCAGGGCATGATCGGAGATCCACTCGACCAGCAAGCCGGGCCATGTGCCGGCATCGCCACCCGCGTCGGCACCGATGCAATCAAGGCCCGCCCACCGCGACGCTCCCAGCAATTCCGGACTTTTCGCCCGAACCCGACAAACCCGCGCCTGCGGGATGTTCGCCGGCAATTCGCCTGCACCCCAGAACCAGAGCGTGCCCGGCAGTTCGGGATTCGATTGTCGATGCTGATGGAGAATCATCTGGGTCTCGTTGAGCAGATTGCGCCAGTACAATGCATCGCGACCTTGCGGCCAGACCCGGTCCATGCTCTCACCGGCCAGTTGCCACGGGGGGGTGAACCGGCACTCGGGCACGCTGCGAAGCGTGAGATAGCCACGTCCCGACGGGGTCAGCTCCAGCCTCATGCCCTCTTCGGCAAACCGTGCTGCCAGATCGCGACCGGCGGGTGAATCAGGTGACAGCCGCGAACCGGGTTGCAGCCAGACCGCTCCGAGGTCGGGCCTGACACCTGCCGGATCGGCACGCAGCCATGAACCTTGTACATCCTCGGGTCGGTCGAGATGCCGACTCAGAGCGGCCGCCGGAAGCGCTTGACCAAACAACAATTGAGAGTGACAGCTTGCCGGGTCGAGTGATCGTTCCTCGGCCTGCCCCAGCAGCCGGCTGATGGGCCGTGGCACCGAGGCGGACTCGCGCAGCATGGCTTCGAGCCCCGGCACCAGGACGATGTGCCGATGCTCAGGCGTCGTAGCGGACCTCGACGATTTCATAGGTCCGGCGACCGTTCGGGGCCTCGAAGTCAATGACATCGCCTTCTTCCTTGCCGATCATCGCGCGAGCCAGTGGTGCGCTGATCGCCAGCCGACGCTGGCCGACATCGGCCTCCAGGTCGCCGACGATCTGCCAGGTCACCTCTTCGGCATCGTCGACTTCCTCGAGCAAGGTCACCGTCGCGCCGAACACGACCTTGCTGCCCGGGTTGAGGTCAGCCACGTCAATGACGCGGGAATTGCTCAGGGCTGCTTCCAGCTCCTGGATACGGCCCTCGATGAAGCCTTGCTGCTCGCGCGCGGCATGGTACTCGGCGTTTTCCTTGAGGTCGCCGTGCGCCCGTGCCTCGGCGATCGCCTCGATCACGGCCGGGCGTTCCTGCTTCTTGAGACGATCGAGCTCCGCACGCAGGCGCGTCGCACCCGCACGGGTCAGCGGTGTCTGAGTCGTCATCCTGTCTCCTTGGTTCCGTGCAACTCTTCGAGGCTGCGTACGCCCCGCTCATGCCAGTGATCCAGCGCTCTCAATGTGGCGCGTGCGCCGGCAATGGTGGTCGAGTAATTGACCTTGCGCTGCAGCGCCTCGCGCCGGATCGAGAATGAATCGGAAATCGCCTGGCGCCCCTCGGTGGTGTTGACAATATAGTCGATTTCGTCGTTCTTGATCAGGTCGACGATATGGGGACGCCCCTGGATCACCTTGTTGACGTAGTCGCACTCGATGCCGTTTTCAACCAGGGTCTTCCACGTTCCCTGGGTGGCGACCAGCGAGAACCCGCGCTCGACCAGCTCTCGTGCCACCGGCAGCAAGCGCTCCTTGTCGGCATCGCGTACGCTCAGGAAGACTCGCCCGGAATGCTTGATGTTGATGTTCACACCCTGCTGGGCGCGGGCGACCGCCGAGCCGAAGGAGCGGCCCACACCCATGGCTTCGCCGGTCGAGCGCATTTCCGGCCCCAGAATCGGATCGACGCCGGGGAACTTGATGAACGGGTAGACGGGCTCCTTGATCGAATAGAACGGGGATGAAAGATCTTCCGTAACCCCCTGATCTTCAAGGCTTCGCCCCACCATGCAACCGGCGGCGACCTGGGCCAGCGGTACACCGGTGGCCTTGGAAACAAAGGGCACGGTGCGCGATGCCCTGGGGTTGACCTCGATGACGAAAATCTCGCCCTCGCGCACGGCGAACTGCACGTTCATCAGGCCGACCACGTTCAGGCCCAGCGCCATCTGCCGGGTCTGGTGCTTGATCTCCTCAATGCAGTCATCTTCAAGGGAAAACGGCGGCAGGCTGCACGACGAATCCCCGGAGTGCACCCCGGCCTCCTCGATGTGTTCCATGACGCCGCCGATGATGACGCGCTCGCCATCGCAGACCGCATCGACATCCACCTCGATGGCATGATCGAGGAAATGGTCAAGCAACACCGGTGAGTCGTTGGACACCTTGACCGCCTCGCGCATGTAGCGGTTGAGTTCGTCCTCGCCGTAGACGATGTCCATGGCGCGACCGCCCAGCACATAGGAGGGGCGCACGACCAGCGGATAGCCGATCTCGCGCGCCAGCACCAGCGCCTCGTCGGGATCGCGGGCGGTGCGGTTTGGCGGCTGCTTGAGCCCCAACTCATTGAGCAGGCGCTGGAACCGCTCGCGGTCTTCGGCCAGATCGATGCAGTCGGGCGTGGTACCGATGATCGGGGCACCGGCCGCCTCCAGCTCGCGCGCCAGTTTCAACGGCGTCTGGCCGCCGAACTGGATGATGATGCCCTCCGGCTGCTCGACCTCGACGATGGACAGCACGTTCTCCAGCGTCAGCGGCTCGAAGTAGAGGCGATCGGAGGTGTCGTAGTCGGTCGAGACCGTTTCCGGGTTGCAGTTGACCATGATGGTCTCGAAGCCGAGTTCGCGCATGGCCATGGCCGCATGCACGCAGCAGTAGTCGAACTCGATCCCCTGCCCGATCCGGTTCGGCCCGCCGCCGAGCACCATGATCTTGCGCTTGCCGGTGGCCGCCGCCTCGCACTGCTCGCCCCAGGTCGAGTACATGTAGGCAGTGCTGGTGGCAAACTCGGCGGCACAGGTGTCCACCCGTCGAAAGGCCGGACGGATATCGTGGCTGTTGCGCAGCTTGCGGATCGATTTCTCGCTGACACCGGCCAGCTCGGCAATGCGGGCATCGGCAAAGCCGTAGCGTTTCAGCTCCAGCAGGCGCTCTGCCGTCAATGCGGCGATACCATCCTCGTGAATGGCGTGCTCGACTTCCACCAGCTCCTGCACCTGGTCGAGAAACCAGGGATCGATCTGTGTCAGTCGATGGACTTCCTCGAACTCCATGCCACGCCGGAAAGCCTCGGCCACGTAGAGCATGCGATCGGCGCCGGCTTCGCGCAGCTCGCGCCGGATCAGGGTAGGCGCATCGTCCTCGGCCTCGAACTCGACCGGATCGAGGCCGGTCAATCCCGTCTCCAGGCTCCTCAGGGCTTTCTGCAGCGATTCCTGGAAAGTGCGCCCGAAAGCCATGGCTTCGCCCACCGACTTCATCTGCGTGGTCAGGCGGTCGTTGGCGGCCGGAAACTTCTCGAAGGCAAAACGCGGAATCTTGGTGACGACATAGTCGATCGTGGGCTCGAACGATGCCGGCGTCGCGCCCCCGGTGATCTCGTTATCGAGCTCGTCGAGGGTGTAACCCACCGCCAGTTTGGCCGCCACCTTGGCAATGGGAAAGCCGGTGGCCTTGGAAGCCAGCGCCGAGGAGCGCGACACGCGCGGGTTCATCTCGATGACCACGACCCGGCCGTTTTCCGGGTTGACGGCAAACTGCACGTTGGAGCCGCCGGTATCGACGCCGATCTTGCGCAGCACGGCAATGGCGGCGTCACGCAGTACCTGGTATTCCTTGTCGGTCAACGTCTGCGCGGGTGCAACCGTGACCGAATCGCCGGTATGCACGCCCATGGGGTCGAAATTCTCGATCGAGCAGATGATGATGCAGTTGTCGGCCTTGTCGCGCACCACCTCCAGCTCGAATTCCTTCCAGCCCAGCAGCGATTCGTCGAGCAGCACTTCGTTGGTCGGCGACAAGTCGAGCCCGTGCTCGACGATCTCGACGAATTCCTCGCGGTTGTAGGCGATCCCGCCGCCGGACCCGCCCATGGTGAACGACGGCCGTATGATGATCGGAAACCCGATGCGCTTCTGGATTGCGATGGCTTCGTCAAGCGAGTGCGCCACTTCCGCCTCGGGCGATTCCAGGCCGATGTCGCGCATCGCCTCGCGAAATTCCTCGCGGTCCTCGGCCATGTCGATGGCCTGCTTGGACGCGCCGATCATCTCGACGCCGAACTCCTCGAGTACACCCTCGCGATCCAGGTCCAGCGCGCAGTTCAGAGCAGTCTGCCCGCCCATGGTCGGCAGCAGCGCGTCGGGGCGTTCCTTCTCGATGATGTCGCGCACCACGTCCCAGCGAATCGGTTCGATGTAGACCACATCGGCGATCTCCGGGTCGGTCATGATGGTGGCGGGATTGGAGTTGACCAGGATGACCTTGTAGCCCTCCTCCCTGAGCGCCTTGACCGCCTGCACGCCGGAGTAGTCGAACTCGCAGGCCTGACCGATGACAATCGGCCCGGCGCCAATGATGAGAATCGATTTGATGTCAGTG
>SLIA01000256.1 GCA_007135935.1 Wenzhouxiangella sp. | reverse complement strand
ACGCCGGAGAATCTGTCGGCCACCGTGGGTCAGGACGGCTCGGGCGTATTGACGCTCAATGTCTCCAATGCCGAGGGCGAAGCCGCGCTCGAGTGGGAGATCGATACTGCAGAGGCCGAATCCGGCGCGGTACCGGCCTATCTGGCCACTCCTGGCGCGGCCCGTGGCGAAACGCAGCCTGTCGGTGAGCACACTGCCCCGACCGTGGCCCTGCCGGCGCCGCAGGGCGGTCCGATTGCCGGTGATTTCTTCGAAGGCTTCGAAGATATCTCGACGCTGCCGTCGGAAGGCTGGGCCATCATCAACAACAGCGATCCGGAAGGCACCAACAGCTGGTTCCAGGGTGATGGGGCCAACTTCCCCGCCCACGAAGGCCCGGATGACTCCTACATTGCGGCGAACTTCGCCAGCGGCGACGCCGGCGGCATCATCAGCAACTGGCTGCTGACCCCGGAGGTCGTGCTGGAGAATGGCACGGAGCTGCGCTTCTGGACCATGCACAGCATCTCGTCGACCTTCCCGGATCGTATGCAGGTGCGCCTGTCGACGGCCGGAGACAGCACCGATGTGGGGTCCACGGCCGAGTCGGTGGGTGACTTCGACATCCTGCTCGAGGACATCAACGAGGACATGGAATACCCCGGCTATCCGGAAGAGTGGGCCGAGTTCGTCATCACCATCGAGGGCCTGAGTGAACCGACCTCCGGTCGATTCGGCTTCCGCTACTACAGCCCGGACTGGGATACCGTCGGCAGCCTGATCGGTGTGGATACTCTGTCCATCACCCAGCCGTTCGACGAGGTTGGATGCGAGTTCCCGACCAGCATTCCGTGGTTGAGCGTGGATCCGAATTCCGGCACGGTCAATGCAGGCGATGATGTCGATGTCGACGTCATGCTCGATGCCGACGGCCTGGCCGAGGGAACCTACGAGGCCCTGCTGTGCGTGACCACCAACGATCCGGACAATCCGCTGATCGAGGTGCCGGTCAGCATGACCGTGGCCGAAGGCGATGCGATCTTCGAGGATCGCTTCGAGGCGCAGGACTGACGCCTGTCGGATTTCCCGTGGAGACAACCCCGGGGAAAGAAAAAGGGCCGCCCACTGGGCGGCCCTTTTTCTTGGTTCATCGTGGAGATGCTCCCCGCAATGCCACGGAGAACCCAAAATGGGGTGGTTCAGAGCTTGAAGCCGCCTCCGGGCATGCCGCCACCCGGAGCGCCGGCCCCGCCCAGGCCGCCGGCGCCGCCTTCCTGGCCGGGCACCATGATCGAGGACTGGGCTTCGCGCTGCATGCGCTTGAGTTCTTCCATGGTGTCCTCCAGCGCCTTGCGGGCTTCGTCGGCGAAGGCGTCACAGGCCGCCTCGAGGCTGTCCACCTCGAGCTCGAAGCTCAGCGGCAGGGCGCCGGCGTTGGTCATGACCTGGGTCTGGCCGATGTAGCGCACCGGCTTGCTGCTGTCGTCACGGCCATCGGCATCGACCGGAGTGAGCCGCCGGATCTGTCCGGCGCGCAGGTCGGTAAAGACTTCTTCGCGTACCATCGAGGCCTTGTCGAACTGAAACTGTTCCTGGTCGGGCATGCTGCTCATGAGGGTGTGGTCCTCTCTTCGATTGGGGGTCTGTCTCTTGGTTTGGGGCATCGTCGGATGAATCAACCACGATCGGTCGACACACCGGCCGGCAGCGCGGCCTGCCGAATCCCCGGGTGTGACATCGATCAAGCCGTAACGCGGCCGTGTCGTGCAAAATGGTACGCTCTTTGTCGGAGCCGAGGTTGCCGCTGCCGCGGTGGCTGACGCCCATTGACCGCTGAATGGAGAGCGACCGGTGTCTGTAATCGATATCCGAAACGGGGTGATCTCATGAACGAAGGCAAGTTGCCGGCGTCGCCGCTTGCCCGGCGCGTGGTCACGGCCGTGCTGCTGGCCTGTGGTCTGATCCTGCTGGCGGGCGCGGCGACCGACGATGATCGCGGTGCGGTCTACGTGCTCACCATCGATGGCGCCATCGGGCCGGCCACCCGCGATTACGTCATTCGCGGCATCGAGCAGGCCGAGGCCGAGGGTGCCGAACTGGTGGTGTTGCGCATGGATACGCCCGGCGGGCTGGATGCTTCCATGCGCGACATGATCAAGAAGATTCTCAATGCCGACGTACCGGTGGCGACCTGGGTGGGGCCGCCGGGCGCGCGCGCGGCCAGTGCCGGCACCTACATGCTCTATGCCAGCCACATTGCCGCCATGGCCCCTTCGACCAATCTGGGGGCAGCCACGCCGGTCCAGATCGGCGGTGGCGGTGGCGAGGATGCCGAGCGCCCGCGCAGCCCGGCCGAGCGCGCCCGCGATGCCTACGAGGAGCGCGAGCGCGGCCGTGACGAAGAGGACGATGGCAATGGCGACGAAACCGATGAGGAGGCCGCCGAGGAGGCCGAGGAGCGTCCCGCCCCGGCCGGCACGGCCACCGAGCGCAAGGTCATCGAAGATGCGGTCGCCTACATTCGCGGACTGGCCGAACGCCACGGCCGCAACGCCGACTGGGCCGAAAAGGCGGTGCGCGAGGCGGTCAGCCTGACCTCCAGCCAGGCGCTGGAGAAGAATGTCATCGACGTTATCGCCGAGGACATTCCCGAACTGCTCGAAGCCGTCCACGGCCGCGAGATCCGGCTGGCGGTGCGCACCGTGACCCTGAATACCGAGGACGCCAGCGTGATCGAGCTCGAGCCCGACTGGCGCAGCGAGTTCTTGAGCGTCATCACCAATCCGACGCTGGCCTATATCCTGCTGATGATCGGCATCTACGGACTGATCCTGGAAGGCTACAACCCCGGCGCCCTGGTGCCCGGCGTGATCGGCGGCATCTGTTTGCTGCTGGCGCTCTACGCGTTTCAGATCCTGCCGGTCAATTACGTCGGGCTGGCACTGATGCTGCTGGGATTCGCCCTGATTGCGGTCGAGCTGTTCGTGCCGTCGTTCGGCATACTGGGTGTTGGCGGCGTGGTCGCGGTGGTGTTCGGCTCGATCATTCTCATGGATACCGATGTGCCCGGAATGGCGGTTAACCCGGGGCTGATTGCAGCGATGGGGCTGGCTTCATCGCTGGTCTTTTTTGCCGTCATTTACCTGGCCGCCCGGTCGCACCGCAATCCCAGGGTCAGCGGCACCGAGTCGCTGATCGGCCGCGAGGCCGAGTCGATCGCCGAGTTTGCCGGCGGCCACGGCAGGGTGCATGTTGAAGGTGAAGACTGGACGGCCAGCTCCGACGAGCCGGTCGCACGCGACGACCGCGTCGAAATCGTGGCGGTCGAAGGACTGACACTGAAAGTACGTCCCGTCAGGGACAAAGGAGAGTCAAGCTGATGAATATTGATTTCTTGTATTTCATGACCACCATCGT
>SLIA01000154.1 GCA_007135935.1 Wenzhouxiangella sp. | reverse complement strand
GTATAAGAAGTGGTTTCTCTCGTGAGCTTTTTCCAAAGAAGATAATGTGGCATGTTCATCATGAGCAAATGGTGGTTTTTGAAATCAAGCATACCAACACATTAGAATCCTGGTTTCACCGAGTGGTGAAGACTCATGGGTTGACAATGGTTTCTAATAGCAAGTTTGCATTTGGTATACAGGCGAGCCAACCTGATTTGATCTTTCCCAGCTGGAGTGATCGGTAAAATCACTTGTATCAGAGATATCCACTATTATTTGATTATTCTATTACTCGCCTTTCATTTGAGAATTTTCTTAGAATAATAAGGTTAACATTGTTATAGAATTGTTAGGTTAGCTAGAGATATTTAATCAATGAAGAAAATATTTTTATTTATTTCCCTTATCTTAATATTATTTGGTTTATTCTTGACAACGATTTTCTTAGATCAAATTGTGAGTTTTAATGACACGAACCTGGAAGCAGCGATTAGAGAAATATTAGATATTTCTGGAAAACCGATTTATAAAAGTCAATTACTTGATATTGTTGAGCTTAATTTGCACGATAAAAATATATCTGATTTATCAGGAATTGAGCATTTTCGAAACCTAGAAATTCTTAATCTCAGGAATAATCTAGTCGAAGATGTAGGTGATTTACAATCGTTGACGAATTTGAGGGTGCTCGATCTTGGTTACAACCAGATGGTAAATCTTGAAAAAGCGAATTTTGCTTCGATTACACATATATCAATTGTTTCACTAAATCTTGAAAATAATTACGTGGTTGATAAAAACAATCAATGGGTTAAATTATCAAACATTGAGGTTCTGGGAGAGTTTTCTAATCTACAGGAATTAGACTTGTCAAATAATCAAATTGATGATTTTTCAATTCTCTCAGAATTAATAAAATTACGCAGCCTAAATGTTAGTGGAAATCAAATTGTTGATATCAATTTCTTGAAGAATATGGTGCATCTTCAAGAACTCAATCTAAGAGATAACCAAATTGAAGATCTTACACCTATAAGAGAATTAATAAATTTAACTTATCTCAATCTCCATTCAAATCGAAGAATTAACAGCATTAAACCTATTGAAAACTTAATTAACATTGAAACTTTAATTTTAAGAAATGTAACAGTTGATGATGAATTATCAGTTTTATCAAATTTGGGACAACTAAGAAGGTTAAATTTACGAAATTGTTCTTTATCAGATATATCTCCACTTGTTGAATTAATGGAGAATGGTGCGTTGCAAGATGTACCAGAACTCGGTATTCAAGCATACTTGGATATTCTTGAAAATGATTTTGTTCAAGATCCCGAAAAGCTTAAAGCATTTATACCTTATTGGGATAACATTCATACTAAATATCCCTATCTGATTAATTTTGCTACTCAACCTGCCCCGAAATTCTCTAAGCCACCTGGTTTTTATTCAGAACCTTTTCTTCTTGAGATTGAAAGCGAAATTGAAAATGCAAGGATTTTCTATACTTTGGATGGATCTATACCTACTAGAGATTCGTATGAGTATCATCAACCAATCTTAATTGAGCAGGAATTATCAAGAATTGATACATTTCCACAAGCGAGTACAGTACGTGCAACTCTATTCACAGAAGGATTTGATGAAGTAAGTTCAGTTGTGACCCAAAGTTATTTTATTGGAAATCCAGAGGAATTTCCATCATCCTTACCAATTGTGTCAATGTCTGTAGACCCCGATTTTCTTTTTGACAGAGATTCTGGATTGTATGTTGGAAGAAATTATTTAGAAAGAGGCATGAAATGGGAAAGACCTGCTTATGTTGAATTTTTTGAATCAAATGGAGTCTTGGGTTTTAAGAACAATGTAAACATTCGCATTCATGGTGTTGAGTCAAGACGTTTACCTCAAAAATCATTTCGAATTTATGCAAATGTTGATCATGATGAAACAAATAGTATTGCCCATGAAGTCTTTCCGGGTTATAAAAAACAACTAACAGGAGAACCAGTAAACGAGTTTAAAACATTACTTCTGAGAAACTCAGGTAATTCTCATTTCCGGACTATGTTCCGTGATGCATTCGTTCAAACTTTAGCTGATCAAACAAGCCTAGAAACCCAAGGATACCGCCCTGCTGTTCTTTTTGTGAATGGAGCATATTGGGGAATTTACAATATTCGTGAACGCATTGATGAATATTACATTAGTAATCATTACCTGGTTAATCCTGATGACGTTGCTTTCTTAGAATATGTGGTTCACAGAGGTCTTGTAGGCGATCGAGAAACGGTTAATGAATATCAAAAACTTTATGACTTAATCTCAGAAAATGACATCAATAATAAGAAGATTTATCGAAAAGTTGGGGAGAAGATAGATTTGGAAAATTTTATCGATTACCAAATCATTCAAATTTACTCGGCTAACATGGATTGGCCACAAAATAATAATGTTTTCTGGCGTTTGGAGTTGGATCAAAATAATCCAGAAATGCCTGATGGTCTTGATGGGCGTTGGCGGTGGATACTGTATGATTTAGATTTTGCATTTCATAATCCTTCTTTAAATTTGATGACCTTTGCTACAAGAGATGATCAATCAGCTTTTCTTCTCCGTTCGTTGGTTATGAACGAGGATTTTCGTCATCAATTCTTGAGCAGATTTGCGGATTTAATGAATACTTCATTTTCACCTTCATATTTGACACAAAAAATTGAAGAGATGCAATCTGTCATTGAGTTAGAAATCAGCAGGCATATTGAAAGATGGTCTTTGCCTGAATCTCTGGATGAATGGTATGCAAACATCCAGAATAAAAAGGATTTTGCTTACACTCGACCGGAGGTAATGAGAGAGCACCTCATTGATTTTTTTGATTTAGATGGTGTTTATGAGATTACACTACTAACTGATCCAGACAAAGGTTATGTAAGAATAAACTCTCTTGAAATTAATGAGGCAATACCGGGTGTGTATGATGTGGGATCTTGGTCAGGAAAATATTTTAATAACATCCCGGTTAATATTACTGCTGAAGCAAATCCAGGTTATCGATTCGTTAGGTGGGAATGTGGTTCAGGTGAAACAATTGTTGAACAACATTTCAGTATAACGAGTGATGAAGACCTAGTATTAAGGGCAGTTTTTGAACCAGATCAAGAATGATTAATAATTGATTGTTGTTTTTTAAATGACATTAGCCGTATCAAACGCAAAAACTTGATAATATTATCAGGTTATCTTAATCACTGAATTGCTTGCAAGACAAAACTTTTATTCATACTGGAATGTTTCATTTGTAGGGGGAAGTAAGCCAAGTTTTTTATCCAATCTCTTTTCAATATTGTTAAGTGAGATAGAAGAAGTATTGATGATTAACCCTAATCGATATCAAGACGGTATGAAGCAGGCTGT
>SLIA01000100.1 GCA_007135935.1 Wenzhouxiangella sp. | reverse complement strand
CGGCGACGATATCGGCCAGTTTCTTCAGGATCTGCGGGGTCTCCGGATGCGGTTGCTGGCTTTCGCGGTCGCAGAAAAAGCCCAGCGGCACGCCCCAGGTGCGCTGGCGCGAAATGCACCAGTCCGGGCGGGTCTCGATCATGCCGCGGATGCGCGCCTGGCCCCAGTCGGGCACCCAGCGCACCTGGTCGATGGCCTTGAGCGCCTGTTCGCGCAAGCCGGCCTGGTCCATGGCGATGAACCACTGCGGCGTGGTCCGAAACGCCGTCGGCGTCTTGTGGCGCCAGCAGTGCGGATAACTGTGACCGAAGTCCTCGGCCGCCAGCAGCGTGCCGTTGACCTTCATGTGTTCGACCAGCTGGCTGTTGGCCTTCCACACGTGCTCGCCGCCGACCACCGGCGTGTCCTCGACGAAAAGGCCGCGACCGTCGACGGGATTGACCACCGGCAGGTCGTATGCCTTGCCGATATCGAAGTCTTCCTGACCGTGACCCGGGGCGGTGTGTACCGCGCCGGTACCGGTTTCGGTGGTGACGTGCTCGCCGAGGATGACCGGCACCTGGTAGTCGTTGAACGGGTGATTGAGCTTGAGATGCTCCAGTGATTGCCCCTGCACCGTGCCGATGACCTCGACATTGTCCAGCCCGATGCGCTCGCACACCGCGTCGCGCAGCTCGCTGGCAACGACCACTTCGCGCACCACGCCTTCGCGCTGGCCGCGCACCAGGTCGTAGTCGAGTTCGGCATGCAGGCACACCGCCTGGTTGGCCGGCAGCGTCCACGGCGTGGTCGTCCAGATGACGATGCCGGCATCATCCGACAGCGCTTCCTGGCCGAACAGCCGCGCCAGCTCGGCCGGGTCGGCGGCCGGAAACAGCACGTCGACGGCAATCGAGGTCTTGTCCTGATACTCGATCTCGGCCTCGGCCAGCGCCGAGCCGCAGTCGAAACACCAGTGCACCGGCTTGACGCCGCGCTTGAGGTGACCGCGCTCGACGATTTTCGCCAGCGCCCTGAGCATGTTGGCCTCGTAGGAGAAGTCGCGCGTGGCATACGGGTGATCCCAGTCGCCGAGGCCTCCGAGGCGCTTGAAATCCTCGCGCTGGTTGTCGATCTGGCGGTCGGCGTATTCGCGGCACTTCTGGCGGAACGTGGCCGCGTCGACCTTGTGACCGACCTTGCCGACCTTCTTTTCCACCTGCAACTCGATGGGCAACCCGTGACAGTCCCAGCCCGGAATATAGGGGGCGCGGAAGCCGGCCATCAGCGCCGAGCGCACGACGATGTCCTTGAGAATCTTGTTGACCGCGTGACCGATATGGATGTCGCCGTTGGCATACGGCGGGCCGTCGTGCAGCACGAAGGTCGGTCGTCCGGACGTCGCTTCCTGTATTCGTCCGTACAGGTCCAGCTCGTACCAGCGCTTGAGCATGTCCGGCTCGCGATTGGCCAGCGAGGCCTTCATCGGAAAAGCCGTCTTCGGCAGATTGATCGTGTCTTTGTAGTCCATGGGACTCGGGTTGTCAGGGTTCAGAGTTCAGAGTTCAGGGTTCAGGTACCGGGTTCGACGGTTTGCAGGTTCAGGCTTGCGCGGGCACGTTCGGCATCGGCGATCATCTGTGTCTTCATTGCGTCCACATTCTCGAACTTGCGCTCACCACGAATGAATTCGACGAACTCCACCTCCAGGTGATGACCGTACAGGTTGCCATCGTAATCGAACAGGTGGGCTTCGAGCAGCCAGTCGCGCCCGCCGACGGTGGGCCGCAGCCCGATGCTGGCCACGCCGGGATGACCATTCAGCCCGGCGCCACTGACCCGGACGGCGAACACGCCATGCAAGGCGGGCGGCACCGGCGGGCGCAGGTTGACCGTGGCGAAGCCGAGTTGCCGGCCCAGTTCATTGCCGCGCAGCACCCGGCCCGAAATCCGGTAGGACCGCCCCATCAATCGACAGGCGTCCTGCAAATCGCCGGCGGCCAGCGCCTGGCGAATACGCGAGGAGGAAATGCGCTCACCATCCTCCACTACGGCCTCGACACACACCACCTCGAAATCATAGCGCCTGGCCAGCTTCTTCAGCATGGCCACGTCACCTGCCGCGCGCGACCCGAAGCGAAAATCGTGCCCGACCACCACGCGCCTGGCCCGCGCACCACGCACCAGCACGTCACGCACGAACGCTTCGGGACTCTGCCGGGCAAAACGCTGGTTGAAGCGCAGCATGAACACCCGGTCAAGCCCATAGCGCCGCGCCAGTTCAAGGCGGTCACGCAGGTTCAGCAGGCGCTGAACCGGCTCCTGCGGCCTGAAGAAAGTGGCCGGCAACGGCTCGAAACACATCATCGCCGAGGCGAGCCCGCGACTGCCGACGCAGGCAGCATCGAGCAGCGCCTGGTGGCCGCGGTGCAGTCCATCGAAGTTGCCGACAGCAACCGAACATTCCGGCTGGTCGTCACGCTCCGGCTTGAGATATCTGACGAGTCGCATGGGCAATCGCGCGATTTTACAGGTTTTGGAAGGGAAGGAAAAAAGGTAAAAGGTGAAAGGTAAAAGGCGAAAGGAGCCGAGGCGCCCTCCTTTCACCTTTCACCTTTCACCTTTCACCTTTCACCTTTCACCTTTCACCTCTTACCTTTTACCTCCCCCCATTTGACACCACCCCCACAATCCACAATCCTTCCCCCATGCAACCGAAGCCCGCTCCGCCATGAACGCCATCGCCCTGATGCTGATCGGGCTGGGTGCGTTTGCGCTCGGCTACCTGTTCTATTCGCGTTTCATCGCCGGGCGGATCTATCGACTCGATCCCGAGTTCCGCACGCCGGCGCACGAGCTGCGCGACGATATCGACTATGTGCCTACCAACCGCTTCGTGCTGTGGGGGCATCATTTCACCTCGGTGGCCGGGGCAGCGCCCATCGTCGGGCCAGCCATTGCCGTGATCTGGGGCTGGGGGCCGGCATTCGCCTGGGTGATCGTGGGCACGATCTTCATCGCCGGCGTGCACGACCTGGGCGCCATCTGGGCCAGTGTTCGCCACAAGGCCCGTTCCATCGGCACGCTGACCGGCACCCTGGTCAGCGAACGCGCCCGGGCGCTGTTCATGATCGTGATCTTCCTGTTGCTGCTGATGGTCAATGCCGTGTTCGCCGTGGTCATCGCCCAGCTGTTCACGCGTTTTCCCGAAAGCGTGGTGCCGGCCTGGGCGGCGATTGGCGTGGCGCTCATCCTCGGGCAATTGATTCATCGTCGGGTGATCGGCCTGGCCTGGCTGTCCGTTTTCGGGGTGATCGCGCTTTATGCCGCGATCTGGCTGGGCCAGTACGTGCCCGTAACGTTGCCGGATGAGTTCATCGGCCTGGGCGCCAATGCCCAGTGGATCGTGGTGCTGTTTGCCTACGCCGCGATCGCCTCGCTGCTGCCGGTGTGGGTGCTGCTGCAGCCGCGCGACTACATCAACGGCCTGCAACTGTTCATCGGCCTCGGGCTGATCTTCCTGGCCGTCGCGGTGGCCAATCCGACCGTGGTCGCGCCGCTTTACAACACCAACCTGCCCGACGGCGTTCCGCCGCTGATCCCACTGCTGTTCGTGACCATTGCCTGCGGCGCGATCTCGGGTTTCCATGGGCTGGTCGCTTCGGGCACCACCTCCAAGCAGCTCGATCGCGAGCCCGATGCGCGTTTCGTCGGCTATTTCGGCGCCGTCGGCGAAGGCTGCCTGGCGCTGGCGGCCATCATTGCCTGCACCGCCGGATTCGCCACCTTGGGCGAGTGGGAGGCGCTGTACTCCAGCTTTGCCGCCGGCGGACTGGATGCCTTCGTCGGCGGCGGCGCCACCATCATGAACGCCGGTTACGGTCTACCCGTGACCGTGGGCACGACGCTCCTGGCGGTGATGGCCGTTCTGTTCGCCGCCACCACCATGGATACCGGCATTCGGCTGCAGCGCTACATCGTGCAGGAATGGGGCAATATCTATCGCATCGACTGGCTGACCCGAAAAGGCCCGGCCACGGCCGTGGCCGTGGGCTGCTGTCTGGGCCTCGCCTTCGGCGCCGGCGGGACCGATGGCACCGGCGGCCTGGTGATCTGGCCGCTGTTCGGCACCACCAACCAGCTATTGGCCGCGCTCACGCTGCTGGTCATCAGCCTGATGGTCGTGCGGCTGGGGCGGCCGCCCTGGTTCACCCTGGTGCCCATGCTGGGGCTGATTCTGATGACCATTGCCGCCCTGCTCTACCAGCTGGTCGACTTCTACCGCCAGGAAAACTGGTTCCTGGCCGGCATGGATGCGCTCATCCTGGTCGCGGCGGTGTTCGTGGCGCTGGAAACCGGCTCCGCCCTGCTGCGCTCGCGCCGGGAGCGGTGCTCATGAAGCGACTGCGCCAGTGGTGGCAACGGCTCAATCGTGCGCTCGAGACCGGGTACTACACGCGCCATCGCCGGGCACTGACCGCCGACATCCGCCAGCGTCACGACGCGCTGATGCTGGTGGTCCATGCCGACGCGCTGGGCATCGACAACCCGATGGCTCACCACATGCTGGAACTGAAAGTCCTGCTGGCCGACGATTTCCACGACTGGCACCGCCGTGCCGGGCTGGACCACTCGGTGCTCGACTGCACGCGATGCTGCTGAATCATCGCGGCGTGGTCGTGATTGCCGGCAAGGGCGGGGTCGGCAAGACCACGGTGGCCGCGGCACTGGCCACGGCCTCGGCGCATGGCGGCCAGCGCACCCTGCTGGTGTCGACCGACCCGGCTCATTCGCTCTCCGATGTTCTCGAACACCCTTGTCGACAGACACCGACACGCATCGCTCCCGGCCTAGACGCGATGGAAATCGACGCCGATGCACTCGCGGCCCGCCACATCGCCGAAATCACCCGGGCCATGAGGCAGTTTGCACATCCCGACACCTGGCCGGACATCGACCGACAGCTCAAGGCCTCGGCCACCGCGCCGGGCACCGTCGAGGCGGCCCTGATCGAACACCTGGCCGAGCTGTTGTCGCAATCGCTGAACGATTACGACCGCATCGTGCTCGATACCGCCCCGACCGGTCACACGCTGAGAATGCTGTCGCTGCCCGACCAGCTCGGCGAATGGGCCGACGCGCTGCTCGACCAGCGCCAGCGCCACGACACGCTTTCGCAACAATTGGGGTCCAGCCAGACCGAGTCGCACCGCCAGGTCGCCGAAAGACTGCGCGAGCGACGCGACAAACTGGCAAGGGCCCACGCCATCCTCACCGATCCGGAACGTGCCTGCGCGCTGGTCGTCCTCACCCCCGAGCGCCTGCCCATCCTGGAAAGCGAGCGACTACTCAACGGCCTGAGCGAAATCGGCGTTCCGGTAGCCGGCCTGGTCGTCAACGGACTGCTGCCCACCGGCTCCAGCGATCCCTTCCTTAAGCGCCGCCGCGAATTGCAGGACAACATGCTGGCCGAAATCGACCGCACTTTCTCCACTTGGCCGTGCCAGCGGGTCGAACTCTGCACCGAACCCCCGTCCGGCCTGACCGAACTGCAACCACTGGGCCAACAGCTTCTGGATTCCCTGTGATCCCCCCTGGAGTCGGTTTCCAGAGTTCAACCGTCGGCCCGCTCTTCAACCTTCTCTCACCCTTCAAGGCGGGTGGCATTCGACCGCTCACGGCCCGGACGGGTGACGGAACCAGCCAGCACATTCTTCCCAAGCCATCCGCTACGCCAATAGCCAGAACGAAAGCACTCACGTTCCCTCCGGCAACAACCAGATTTTGTCGACGCCAGGCCACCGACCCATCAACAATCGCCCAGGCCGATCACCCGTCCGGGCCGTAAGCGGTCGGATGCCACCCGCCACACCCCCAAAATCTTATGGACCGATCGGACGCGCAAGATGCCGAGGACGAATCCCGGTCAGCAACAGAACCAACCCGTAAGCCACCGCCCCGGTGCCAATCACCAGCGCCAGCCAGCCGATCCGCCACGTCACCCCGGCCTCCAGCCAGGCCGAAAGCTCGGGTTGCACCGCCAGCACGGAAGTGGCCATGACCAGGCAGGCCAATGCCACCTGCCCGATCCGCTTGAGCGGCAGCCTGGGCGACAAGCCAGGCTTTTTCAGCCAATGCCAGAGCAACCCGAAATTGAGCCAGGCCGAAGCACTGGAGGCCAGCGCCAGTCCGGCATGGGCGCCCGGGTGGGCGGCCAGGGTGGCGAACAGCCCGTCGCCGAAATCACCACCGGCCAGGTGCCAGATGATCCCCATCACGAACACCACGTTGAGCACCATGTTGACCGCCAGCGCGGTAACCGCGATCTTGACCGGTGTTTTCGTATCCTGGCGCGAGAAATAGGCCGGCGCCAGGATCTTGACCCCGATAAAGGCCGGCAGGCCGATGCAGTACGCCATCAGGGCCAGTGCCGCCATCTGCACGTCATGGGCGGTAAAGGCGCCGTACTGGAACAGCGTCACCACCAGCGGCTCGGCCACCACGGCCAGGCCCACCGCCGAGGGCACGCCGATGATCAGCCCCAGCAGCAGGGCCCACTCCAGCGTGGCTCGGAATTCGCCGCGATGATTGCGGGTGTGCAGCGAAGAGAGCGTGGGCAGGATCACCACCGACAGGGCCACCCCGAACAGTCCCAGGGGAAACTCCATCAACCGGTCACCGTAGTAGAGCCAGGAGATGCTGGCCTCGATCAGTAGCGAGGCGATCAGCACGTCGAGCAACAGGCTGATCTGGGCCACCGACGAGCCGAACAGAGTGGGCACCATCAGCTTCATGATGCGCTTGACGCCAGGATGACCGAACTGTGGCCTCGGCACCGGCAAAACCCCGTGCCGGGCCAGCGACGGCAACTGCACGGCCAGCTGCAGGATGCCGGCAATCAGCACGCCCCAGGCCAGCGCCATGACCGGCACCTCGAAGCGGGCACTGAAGGCCACGGCCGCGGTAATCAGCGAGATATTGAGCAAAGCCGGGGTCAGCGCCGGCAGGGCAAACCGGCCCAGGGTGTTGAGAATGCCCCCCGACAGCGCGGTCAACGCGATGAACAGCAGGTAGGGAAAGGTAACCCGGAGCATGTCCGAGGCCAGGGCATGCTGCTCGGGATTGTCGCGAAAACCGGGAGCGAAGATGCTGATGAACAACGGCGCGGCCAGCACGCCGATGGCGGTCATGACCAGCAGCACCGCCAACAGGCTGCCGGCGGTGGCATCGATCAACGACTTCATGGCCGCCTTGTCCCCTTTCTCCCGGTACTCGGCCAGCACCGGCACGAAAGCCAGCGAGAACGAGCCCTCGGCAAACAGCCGCCTGAGAAAGTTGGGGATCTTGAACGCGACGAAAAAGGCATCCGTGGCTGCGGTGGCCCCGAACCAGCGCGCCAGCACCACGTCGCGGACAAAGCCGAGAATGCGCGAGATCAGCGTCATGGCGCCGAAATTGAAGGTGTTGCGCAGGAGGCTCATGGGGTTGGGGTCTGGATCCAGGGCTGGAGTGACTGGTGGGACCTGGGTGGCCGCCGGGAATCGCTTGAGTTTCGGGACCCGGGACTCGGGACTCGGGACTCGCTACTGCGGGGGGGGGTGTGGTGATTGGTTGCGTGTTGCCTTTGATTGATGTTGGCAAAACATTGCTCGACAATCGCCACACCGATCAAGGCGCCGAACCTTGAAAGCCTTCTCCCGGCCTCAGTCCAAAGTCGCGAGCCTTGGCCTTTCCCCGAGTCCCGAGTCCCGAGTCCCGAGTCCCGAGTATTAACTTGACTCATACCAACATTCATCCGATAATTCCCTGCTTGATTTTTATCACGAAGTATTCTTGAGGAGATTCAAACGTGGCCAATAGCGTATCTGCCCGCAAGCGCGCCCGCCAGGCCGAGCGGCACCGCCAGCGCAACGCCTCCCAGCGTTCGCACGTTCGCACCAAGATCAAGAGGGTGCTGCGCGCCATCGAAGCCGGCGACAAGGCTGCCGCCGAGGAAGCCTACAAGGCGGCCGTTCCGGCCATCGACCGTTCCGTGTCCAAGGGCATTATGCATGCCAACAAGGCTGCCCGGCACAAGTCGCGCCTCAATCAGCACCTGCGCAGCATGAGCTGATTGCCGACGTCTGTCTGACCCAGACCGGACCGCATCCGAAAAAAGCCGCGAAGAACGCGGCTTTTTTCTTGCCCGATCAACCGGCGTCCGTATCGCTGGCGCCAGCAGAACGCTCGATATGCACCATGATCTCGCCGACCAGGCGATCCAGACCGACACGGGCCACCGATGACACGGCAAACCACGGTGATTGCCACTCCAGACGGTCGATGATGTCGCGACTGCGCGCCTCGACGTCGTCGGCACCGAGCTGATCGATCTTGGTCAGCACCAGCCAGCGTTCGCGCTCGGCCAGCTCGGCATCGTAGCCGGCCAGTTCACGCTCCAGCGCCCTGACCTGCTCGACCGGATCGGATCCGTCTATCGGCGCGATCTCGACCAGGTGCAGCAGCAATCGCGTACGCTGCAGGTGTTTGAGAAACTGGATGCCCAGCCCGGCACCTTCGGCCGCCCCCTCGATCAGGCCGGGAATGTCGGCAATCACGAACGATCGCCCCGGCTCGAGGCTGACCACGCCCAGGTTCGGGTACAGGGTGGTGAACGGGTAGTCCGCCACTTTCGGTCGCGCCGCCGAAACCGCGCTGATCAGCGTCGACTTGCCGGCATTGGGAAAGCCGAGCAGACCGACATCGGCGAGCACCTTGAGCTCGAGATGCAGCTCACGCTGCTCGCCCGGCGTTCCCGGCGTGGACTGGCGCGGCGTGCGATTGGTCGAAGACTTGAAGTGCACGTTGCCCCTGCCGCCGATCCCGCCTTTGGCCACCAGCATGCGCTGGCCGTGCTCGGTCACCTCCCCGATCGTCTCACCGGTTTCGGTGGCCTTGACGATGGTGCCCAGGGGAACCCGGATGATCACGTCATCGGCGCCGCGGCCATACCTCTGCCGACCCTGCCCCGGCTGACCGTTCTTTGCCTTGAAATGGCGGGCATGACGAAAATCGGCCAGGGTGTTGAGGCCGGAGTCGCCTTCCAGGTAAACACTGCCGCCATTGCCGCCGTCGCCACCGTCGGGGCCGCCCTTGGGAATGAATTTCTCGCGCCGGAAACTGACACAACCGGCCCCGCCCTTGCCGGCCTGGACCATGATCCTGGCTTCATCTACAAACTTCATAGTCAGATATCCTGTTGCCAGCTGTGGGCTTGTCGCTTCTGCGCCGCTACGCGATGCCTTCTTTCCTGGCGGAAAGCCGGCATCTGCTGCGCTGCACAATCGCCAGATTCTCGCCCCTTATACCTTCAACGTCATGCGACTTCGGTTAACGCTGACGCCTCGTGAGCGGTTGCCAGCTGTGGGCCTGGTGCTTCTGCGCCGCACGCAAAAGCAACTTGGGAAACTCGCCACAGAGACACAGAGGACACAGAGATAAAACATTGAAATAAATTGTTTCATGTGTTCTTTCTCTGTGTCATCTGTGCCTCTGTGGTGAACGCTTTTTGTTCTTACTCGGAAAGCGAAACCCAGATACGAAAAACCCCGCACGCGGCGGGGTCTTGCGTCGCCTCGTTGGCGTAATGCCTTACTCGGCCGGCTCGATCGAGATGAACTTGCGCACGGGCTTGCCGCGCTGTTCGAACTTGACCTTGCCGTCGGACAGGGCGAACAGGGTATGGTCGCGGCCCACGCCCACGTTGGCGCCGGCATGGAAGCGGGTACCACGCTGGCGAACGAGGATGTTGCCGGCGTTGACCTGCTCGCCGCCGTAGCGCTTCACGCCCAGGTATTTCGGATTGGAGTCGCGGCCGTTGCGAGTCGAGCCGCCTGCCTTTTTATGTGCCATTGCTTCAGCCTTCGATTCCGGTGATCTTGATTTCGGTGTAGTACTGGCGATGCCCCATCTGCTTCATGTGGTGCTTGCGCCGCTTGAACTTGATGATGCGAATCTTGTCGCCGCGCCCATGATCGACCACTTCGGCGGTCACCTTGCCGCCTTCAACAGTCGGTGCGCCGATGCGAACGTCTGCGCCTTCGCCGACCATCAGCACCTGGTCGATTTCAAGCGTCGCGCCCTTCTCGGCGTCGAGCTTTTCGACCCGCAGGACGTCGCCTTCGGATGCCTTGTATTGCTTGCCGCCGCTGGTAAATACCGCGTACATGGATCTGCTCCGGAAAAACTAGCCAGTAAAGAGCGGGAATTTTACCGGACCATGCCTTTCCAGTCAATCGTGGAGAGAGATCAATTACCAATGCGTACGGCCGGTTGCGTTTGCACAAGGGCCACAAACCCAGAACCAGGACACGAAGAACACGAAAAAGGCACAGAGCTAGGAAACCATTTGCAAAGGATACCGGATTTACCTACGATGAAATTCGTGATGAACAAGCGGGATCAGGATAATGAGCGAACACTCGAACGAGTCGACCTCGGATCGCAAACGCAAGGAATGGCGCCTGTTCCTGTTCATCATCCTGCTGTTCTTCCCCCTGCTTTCGGTGGCCATTGTCGGCACCTACGGCTTTTCGATCTGGATGTTTCAGCTCATCATGGGGCCACCGGGGCCTCCGGGTTGAGCTGCAATAACCCATGAAGACGCGACGGGAACTGCTGTTTCAACTGGCCGGCAAGAAACCGGCGCTGCGACCGCCCTGGACGACGGCCGATTACGCGGGCCAGTGCAGCGGATGCGGGAATTGCATCCCGGTCTGTCCCGAGGGCGTTCTGGTCGCCGGCCGCGGCGGGATTCCACACATCGACCCCCGTGGCGACGGCTGCATCCAGTGCGGCGCGTGCGCCGAGGCCTGTCCCGAGAACGTGTTCGATACCGGGCGTGCGGCGTTCAGCTGGCGTGCCGCCATCACCGACCAGTGCCTGACCGACATGGGCGTGAGCTGCCGCAGTTGCGAAGAGTCCTGTCCGGAGCTGGCGATCCGCTTCACCCCCGCACCTGGCGGGATTGCCAGGCCCACCATCAATGAACAGGACTGTACGGGCTGCATGGCCTGTCTGCCGGTCTGTCCCCAGCAGGCCATCGAGGTTCGCGAGCCGAGGAGCGATGCCTCATGAGTCCGGTCATGGACCAGCGCACACACCCCGAAGCGCTCTCCGGCGGTGGATCCGGCCAGCTTCACGTGACCAGCCTGATCGTCCATGTTCGACCCGACCGACTCGACGAACTGACATCCTGGCTTCACGACCATGCAACTGTCGAAGTGCCGGTTTCCAGCCCCGAAGGCAAACTGGTGATCGTGACTGAAAACGATTCCGAGCGCGCCATCGCCGACCTGATGCAGGCCATTGGCGACCGGCCCGGCGTGCTGAACACGGCCATGGTTTATCACGAAATCATCGAAGACGACATCACCGAAGACGAGGAAGATTCGGCATGAAGATGACCCGACGCGAATTCGCCAAGGCGCAGGCGGTGGCCACGGCCGCCGCGGCACTGGGACTGTCCGCCCCGGCCAGCGCGCTCAATTTCGTCACCCAGCGCGAGCTGACCGAACTGAAGTGGAGCAAGGCGCCCTGTCGCTTCTGCGGCACCGGCTGCGGCGTGATGGTGGCCACCCGCAACAACCGCATCGTCGCTACCCACGGCGACGTCAAGGCCGACGTCAACCGGGGCTTGAACTGCGTGAAGGGTTATTTCCTGTCCAAGGTGCTTTACGGCCGCGACCGGCTCACCCGACCACTGCTGAGAAAGAAGAATGGCCAGTACGACAAGAACGGCGACTTCGAGCCGGTTTCCTGGGACGAGGCGCTGGACCTGATGGCCGACAAGTTCAAATCGGCACTCAGGGAACACGGCCCGGAAAGCATCGCCATGTTCGGCTCCGGGCAGTGGACCATCTGGGAAGCCTACGCGGCCTCGAAGTTGTTCAAGGCCGGCTTCCGCTCCAACAATATCGACCCCAACGCCCGCCACTGCATGGCCTCGGCGGTGGCCGCCTTCATGCGCTCGTTCGGCTATGACGAGCCCATGGGCTGCTACGACGACATCGAGCATGCCGACGCTTTCGTGCTGTGGGGTGCGAACATGGCCGAGATGCATCCAGTGCTGTGGAGCCGGGTCACCGACCGGCGACTGTCGCATGAACATGTGCGCGTGGCCGTGCTCTCGCCCTACGAGACCCGCAGCTTCGAGCTGGCCGATGTGCCGATGATCTTCAAACCGCACACCGACCTCTACATTCTCAATTACATTGCCAACCACATCATCCAGTCCGGCAACGTCAACGAGGATTTCGTCAACAAGCACACGCGCTTTCTCAAGGGCCAGCAGGACATCGGCTACGGACTGCGCCCGGAAGATGCCCGCCAGAAGGCGGCCACCGGCGCCGGCAGCCCCGGAGCCGGGGAACCCATGGACCTGGAACAGTTCGCCGAGTTCGTCAGCGAATACACGCTGGAGCGCACCGAGCGCGAGACCGGGGTGCCGGCCAATCGGCTGCGGCAACTGGCCGAGATGTATGCCGACCCGGACACCAAGGTGATGTCGCTGTGGACCATGGGCTTCAACCAGCACACCCGCGGTGTGTGGGCCAATCACATGGTCTACAACCTGCATCTGCTCACCGGCAAGATATCCGAGCCGGGCAACAGCCCGTTCTCGCTGACCGGTCAGCCATCGGCCGGTGGCTCGACCCGCGAGGTCGGCACGTTTGCCCATCGCCTGCCGGCCGACATGGTGGTCACCAATCCCGAACACCGGCGTTACACCGAAGAAATCTGGAAGATGCCGGAAGGCACCATCCCCGACAAGGTCGGTTTCGCAGCAGTCGAGCAAAGCCGCAAGCTCAAGGACGGCGTGATCAAGGTTTACTGGACGCAGGTCACCAACAACATGCAGGCCGGCCCCAACGTCAACGACGAGATCCTGCCCGGCTGGCGCAATCCGGAAGCATTTGTCATCGTCTCCGACATCTATCCGACCGTTTCAGCCCAGGCCGCCGACCTGATTCTT
>SLIA01000225.1 GCA_007135935.1 Wenzhouxiangella sp. | reverse complement strand
CGGCACCCTCGAACCGGTTGCGTGCCAAAAGCAGATGCTGGTCGATCAGGGGGTGGATGTCCGGATCAAATGCCGGGAGCGGGCCGGCCAGGCGGTTGCCGGACAGATCGACGTTGCCGGTGAGGATTGGAAAGTGGTGCAGCGCCCCGCCAATATCGTTGTTGGCCAGATCGAGCTGTTCGCGTGGCGGTAGGTGCTTGAGCAGCAGCCAGACCAGCTCTTCGTTCACATCGCCGGAGAGGTTGTTATCGGGCAGCTCCAGCGCCAGGAATTCGTAGTAGCCCCAGAAATCGTCCTCGCTGCAGGTCACTCCGTACCACTCGCACCAGTGCACGTCGTCGTCCAGCCAGCCGTCGTTGCGGTGCCAGTTGTCGCCGTCGAGCAGCGAATAGAGCATCGGCAGCAATTCGTCATCGGGCTGCGGTGGCGGTGGGCTGAGAGTATGTGCGGGACTGGCGAGCACCAGCAGCGAGCATGTCAGGAAAAACCGGTACAGGGTAGATGGAGTCATGTTGCCAACACCTTTTTCGTTACTTGCCCGGCAGTATACCCCCCATATCATGACCCCCCTCGTACCCGGCCCGCGAGACATTCCGCGGACCGGGTACGGTGGATCGGGTCACTGTTGTTCAAGGCCGGGTCAGTCGCATTCGGCCAGCTGGGGACGGGCCAGGCGTTGCAGCTCGTGCTCGCCGGAGCCACTGAAGTCATCAAGGTCGCTTTCCCAGGCGATGACGGCTTCATCGTCGTTGAGGAAGGCCAGCTCGATCTGCCCCCAGGGCAACAGTTCGATCGCGTCGGGATCGAAATCTTCGCCGAAGAACGAGCCGATGGGCAGGTGCACGTCCTCGATGACGGCCACCGCCTCCGGTGTGCCGGGAGGGGGTGTGATTATGATGCCATCGTCGATGAACTCACCATCACCGAGCACCCAGGACTGGTCGCCCGAATCATCGGCGGCATAGGTAAACCAGTACACCAGGACGCGGTCATCGGGCAGCACTTCGATGACGAAGCCCTCGCCGTCGCGCTCCGGGTCGTACCAGGCGCCGGAATACTGCTGGAACGCACTCTGGTTGTCGCAGGTGGTGCCGGCCAGTTGCGTGATCCGCGTGTATTCCCGAATCTGGCTTTCCGAGCCTCCGTTGGCGCTGAACATATTGACGTACTGACGGGCATGCAGGCCGCCACCTTCGATATCGAGGACGTCCACCCGCGCACCCATGCCGATCTGGTAGTCGTCGGGATCGGGTAGACCTTGTGCAAACCCGCCGCCGATGGGCGCATAGAGGTGGATCATGTCGAAGCCGGGAAGCACCTGTTCCCGGTTGCCCGAGAACCAGGCCTGCCCATCGGTCAGGTGATCCTGCGGTGCGTGGGTGAACCAGTGAATCAGCGTTTCGCCGTTGTCGAGCAGCATCATGGAGATGCCTTCACCGCTGCGTTCCGGGTCGAACCAGGAACCGCTGTGGGTCATCTGCGGCGGTTCGACGCTCCGGCCCAGACAGAAGTCGAATGCACCGTCCAGATGTTCTTCGGCCAGCATGGCCTCGGCGTCCGTCGAGGTCACCTCCAGGTCGTTCCAGCACAGGTTCAGCCAGTTGGGGAAACCTCTGGCGTGATCGGCCAGCCAGTCGTCCAGTTCGCCGGAGAACTGGTTGTCGCGAAGATCGAGCAGTAATTGTCGATCGGGATCGCCGGTGGGGTCGTATTCCAGATTGCCGGCCAGTGCTTCCAGGGCGGGGGCAATGCTGCCACTGAGGTCATTGCCGCCGAGATAAAGTTCTTCGAGTTGCAGCTCTCCCAACCACTCGGGCAGGTCGCCGTCGAGCAGATTATGCGACAGATCCAGCGTGGCCAGTGAAGAACGGCCCTCGAGAAAGTCCGGGACCGGCCCTGACAGCAGGTTGTTCGACAGTTCCACCGTGTGCAGGTTTGACGCGGCATCGGGACTGATGTCGAGCGATTCCATCATGTTGTCCGATGCCGCCAGGAACACGAGTCCGGGTGCGGCCTCCGGGCCGATCGCCAGGGATTCGAACTGGTTTCCCTGGACCATCAATTGCATCAGGTCGGCGTACTGTCCATCGTGCAGGTTCAGTGGTCCGCTCAGCGCATTGTTGGCCAGGACCAGAACCTGCAACCCGGGCATGTCGCCGAGGGATTCGGGGAGCGTGCCGGTCAGGCCATTGTTCGACAGCGCGAGGTGGACCTCGACCCCATCGTGGCCTTCAAAGCAGGCCACTCCGTACCAGTCGCATGCGCCGACTGATTCGTCAAGCCAGTGGTCACTGAAATCCCATTGATCGCCTTCGGTGGCCTCGTAAAAGTCGATCAACGCGGACTTCTGCTGGTCGCTGAGTTCCAGTTCGGCCAGTGCCGGGGAACTGACCGACAGCAAGGCGGCCACGGCAAGCGAGTTCGACAGCCCACGGCCGGCGCGGCGTAAAGAGATCATCATTGGAGCCTCCCAGTTTATTGGTTGTGTTGTCCTACCCCGGGGGCAACGGTATCAGCATGACCCTTTCTTTTCCATGGGCTTTCGGTTAGCCGGGCGTTAACCTTTCACGCAGGTGAAGGGGCGCCAGGCGATGCAGTGGGCGCGTGTTGGCAGCGGCAGCCAAGTTACAATGCGCGGTTTGATCAACGATCCGAACCATGTCCCGACTCACCGACGAAATTGCCCGCCGGCGCACCTTTGCCATCATCTCGCATCCCGATGCCGGCAAGACCACGCTGACCGAGAAGTTCCTGCTGTTCGGCGGGGCGATTCAGCTGGCCGGGTCGGTGAAGTCGCGCAAGGCGTCTCGCCATGCCACTTCCGACTGGATGGAGATGGAGAAGGAGCGCGGCATCTCGATTACCTCCTCGGTGATGCAGTTTCCCTACCACGAGCGCATCGTCAACCTGCTCGATACACCCGGTCACGCGGACTTCTCGGAGGACACTTACCGGGTGCTGACCGCCGTCGACTCGGCCCTGATGGTGATCGATTGCGCCAAGGGTGTGGAGGAGCGCACCATCAAGCTGATGGAGGTCTGTCGCATGCGCGACACGCCGATCTTTACCTTCATCAACAAGCTCGACCGCGAGGGCCGCGAGCCGATCGAGCTGCTCGACGAGGTCGAGGAGGTGCTGGGCATCGAGTGCGCGCCGGTGACCTGGCCGATCGGCATGGGACGGCGTCTGAAAGGTATCTATCACCTGATCCGCGACGAGATTCACCTCTACGAGTCGGGCAAGAACTACATGCGCCAGGACCCGCGCATCATTTCCGGCATCGACTCACCGGAAGCGAGGGAAGCGTTGGGCGAGACGGCCGACGAGCTCAGAGACGAGATCGAACTGGTCCAGGGCGCGAGCCACGATTTCGACCTGGAGCGTTATCTGGCGGGCAAGCAGACGCCGGTGTTCTTCGGTTCGGCGCT
>SLIA01000055.1 GCA_007135935.1 Wenzhouxiangella sp. | reverse complement strand
GCCGCTCGGGCCAGAGCCCGTGGATACCGCAACACCGACACCTTCATCACCATGATCTACCTCATCGGGAGCCCCGCGGGCTCCATCCTCAAATCCACGTGAAACGACGAAGAACCATATTTTTTCAATTGGTATTTTACGATCTTGATTCAGTCGGGAAAGTTCATCGGACGGGTTCCGGTGACGAACTGATTCGCGCAGCGAGATGCTCAAGGAACTCCGCTGCCGCAGTCTCGGAATGATACTTTCGCGCCTCCCTGCGAGCGTTTCCCGAAATCTGACACAACAGATCCCTATCCTCGATCAACCTGAGTAGTGCCGAGACGAACGCTCCCGCTTTGTCGAGGGAAACGACCAAACCGGTTCGACCATCAGAGACCAGTTCAGAATTTGACCTCCAGTCCGAGCAGACGATCGGCGTCCCTGACCAGAAAGCGTCCAAAATTACACCTGGGAACCCCTCGCCTTCGTAGAAGGTGGGAAAAACAAGGATATCGTAACCGGCCATGCACTCGATCACCCGCTCTGCAGGAACAACCCCCTTGTAATGAATATCGGGCCCTAGCGAGGACATAAGTGCGTCCTCAATTCCTTCTTCACCGCACGGCCCGAAGATGTCCAGCGTCACAGGGATTGCACGCTGCTGAAGTGCCCGCGTTGCCTCGATGGCTAAGAAAACGCCCTTGGCCCGTAGGATTTGCGACAGGAATAACAATCGTACGGGGTTTCGCACGAAGCGGTCGGGATCCTCAATGGGAATAGGAATACTGATGTTGAAATTTGGCATTATAGAAATCCGGGAATTTGAAGCGTGTCGCAAGACGGCGTCCCGGATGAGCGATGTCTGGACGAAGATATGTGCGACACGCGGCAGCGCGACACTGCGGATCAGCCAGTTCCGGCGTGCCAAATCCCCCAGCCAGCCGCCGATTGCGACCATTGTGGTTGTTGGCAGTTTGCCGCATACCCACAACAGGATCAAAAAAACAGACAGACTTCGGGGACCGCCGAGAAGGACAACTTGGCGGCAGCGAAAGACCTTCCCGAAGAATAGCCGAAACAATCGGGTCTTGGGAATCGAAAGATCAAGCATATCCACAGCATGGGCTCCGAAACGTCGCCGTATCACCGCAGCCACCTTCCGAGTTCGCGTGAGTTGCCCACCAATTCGGTTCGGGTTTGGATCAAAATTTCCAATAATCAGAATAGCCTTCACGCGACCAACACCCTCATCAACAGATGGACAAGTTGCTCCACTAAGGTATCTGAAGGGTATCTGCCGCAGAATCCCATGGGCGCGCGGAGATTCTCCCTCGTTTGATGCAGTTTTCGGGATGGGGCCCGTGGGGTCTGATCACGTGGATCATAGGCATGACGGTACCCGTGGCGCTGGTTCCGGGCGCCCCGGCCCAGGCCGTTAGTAACAGATCATCGCACCCCTTCTGGTGACCCAGGGGTCACTTCCGGGTACGGATGAATTTGTCCGCGGGATTGAGGTCGTGCTCTTCCAGCCAGTCCAAAGCTGGCTCGATCGTCTGCTCCAGAGTATCGTCTAGTTCTTGCGTCGAGCGCTCTAAGAGCCACCTCGCAGTGGTCAGAACAACGAGCAGGAGTGGCGCCACCGGGCTATCCAACCCCGAGCCGCCCCCTTTCATTACCTGCGGTTGATGCATGATATATTTTAGCATGTGGTCAAACGAGAACCCCTTCACCAAACCCAAGCGGCAAAGGTCGAAGGAGGGGGGAGCCCATGAGTACGCTTCCCAGTCGAAGACGCGACACCGACCAGAGTCTTCATCGATTAGCATATTTCCAACATGGAAGTCGCCGTGTACTAGTCCGTAGTCTCTTGCTGGGTCGATCCATTGATGTGCAGCACGCTCCACCCAAAGCGATCGAAAGTGCGCCGCAGCAGCACGGAGGCGCGGCGTCGCACCATCACGACGCAACCGTGCTCTGCATGCTGCGAAGAGATCAGCACTCCCGCCTCGAGTGTGTAACCACGCGGCCGTCTCGATACCAACCACTCGCCGTCCGAGGAACCGTAAACCAGCTCGGCGCAGACGATCCACCGAACGAGAGCGGCGAAACGGCATGCCGGCAGCCGCAACCTGTTCCGAGGCGCGGCTGATACGGGTCCAGGCATCCCGGATAGCCGCAAAGTCCTCGGGTCGAGTGCGGCGCCCCCTGATTCGCTCGATCGTCAGCATGCCAAACCGGGAGCCCTCCAACGGCCGGTAATCGATAAACCGCGGGGCGACCCCCGCCAGTTCGCTGCTCAACTTAACCAAGCGCAAGTAGAACGCAAGCTCTCGTCTTGACCGGGTCGACTTGGGATCGATCACCTTCGTGAACATACCCGCCCCGTCCGGCAATACCGTCGAATGCTCTATAGCGCACATAGCGCACGCGCCCCGCGGCGCCAAATGCCACGCCTCGCCGCCATTTGGAATCCCTCTTTCGCGGTACAACTGTCGAATGGCGCCTGCCACCAATGCCAAGAGCCCCGGGTCCAACCCTTCGGCCATCACCAAGTGCATCTCGTCAAAACGCCCTTGCGCCTCAAAAGCCTGTGCAACTCGTCGGCGCAGGCGCGGCTTTCGAGGTTCTGCGCGGAGTAGCATGCTTCCGAGAGCCTCCACCCTATCCCATTCTTTCCGTCTAAATGCGTCGTACAGAGCGGACTCCAAAGCAGCATTCGAGCGCGACTTCCAGATCATGCCAAAGCACCACAACCAATTATCCATTCCTCATCGAGTGGCCGCGGGTGATTGCCTACCCACGGCCGCTTCGCGCAGGATTTCGTATGAGCCCTGAACCCAACCCCTTTAGCAGCCCTACAATTGGGAGATCCGCATTTCACAGCACACGCCTTACCGATGCGGCCATTGACAAAGCCACTCAAATTTGTGCAGCCGCGTAACGACAGGCAGGGTGCCTGAAGAAGCCGCGGGCCTTCTCGGGTATCTACTGTAGCGAGCGCAATGCGCCCAATTCGACCCGCTTGAGACGGTTCGGGGTTTCTCCCCAGCCCCGGCCCGGGGTTATGCCGATAGACAAGTTTCGACAGATTTATCAATGGCCACCGAGGAAACTTTGTTCGAGCCCGATCAATGATCAGCTTCGTGACTACGGAACACTGCGGATCGCAAAGCTATTAGCCAGCCCCCATGCAAAACCGTGTCCTCTATAATCCCAAGACAATCTCGTGCCGAGCAATCGAAACCTCCGCGGAAAACTCCTGAGCTCGCCGCCGCAAAAGATCGGGTGCGCGAGGCGCCTCAATGGTAAGCTCGATCGCTTTTGCTAGCGCTTCCGCATCCCCCACTGGCACGAGGGCCCCGAAACGGCCGCCCTCAAGAATCTCACGCGGCCCGCTAGGGCAGTCGGTGCTCACCACTGGGCACCCACACGCCATGGCCTGCACGAGCACCCCGG
>SLIA01000003.1 GCA_007135935.1 Wenzhouxiangella sp. | reverse complement strand
TCGGCCGAAAACTCGGCGACCGGCTCCAGACGCGTGGTGAAGCTGAATACATCGCTCCAGGCATTGTCAGCGCACAGGTTGAGACCCTGCACGCGCCAGAAGTACTCGGTGCCGGTAGCGAGCTCATCGTCGGGCACGAAACTGGTTACGTCCTCGACGATCTCGTCGACGACCACGTCGCCAAAGCCGTTATCGGTGGCAATCTGGATGCGGTAATCGGTCACGTCGGGCAGGCTGTTCCAGTCGAACTGCGGCTGCAGCGAGGTATCGCTGGCACCGTCGCCCGGGGCGTTGAGTTCCGGCCCCTCGGTCAGCGTCTCGTCGATGAGCAAGCCGAGTTCGGTGGTGTGGACATCCTCGCCGTCATCTCCGGTTAGCGTGATCTCGGTGAATCCGGCGCCGGCGGTGTCGTCGATGGTCAGCGTCCAGACCGAATCGCCCGGGACCACGACCGAGTCGGGGTCGACCAGGCTGGACACGCCGGCCGGCTCCCCGGAAGTCGACAGGGCCACGGTGCCGCTGTAGTCGCCGATCTGGCCGACGCTGATATCGATGATCGCATCGTCGCTGCCGCTGTCGGGCACGCACATGCCGGCTTCCTGCGGGTCCAGCGACAGGCTGAAGGTCGGGTCGCCGATGATGCAGTTGTAGCAGGCAATGGCGAAGTCCTGGCTGGGATCGCCCGGGTCGTAGGGATTGAGTGCATCGCCGGCAATCTCGGTGGCAAGCACGCTCAGGTCAATGCCGCCCTGGTGCTGGCCGGGCTGCAGCCACACCCCCTCGGTGTTGTTCATGCCATCCGGGCTGCCGCCGGGCTCGGACCAGCCGTCGGGGCCGACCACGTTGCCCAGGTAGGTGTTGCCGTCGTTGGCCTCGACGACCAGGTCGAGGATGTTGACCCAGGCCGGGGCCGTGCCGCCGTCACCGTGGCCCGGGGCGTCGGTCCAGGTCAGCACGATCTTCATCGCCTCGTTGGGATCGGCGGCATTCAGGCCCAGGCTCCAGTCCTGGCCGGTCTCGGTGAAGACCTCTTCCTGGTCCATGAGATAGACGAAATCGCCGGCCGGATTCATGACCGCGTCGAGATCCAGACGCCCGAAGCCCTGGAAGCGGTCGGGGCGATGATCCAGGGTGCCGCCATCGGCGTTGGTGCCACCGACCAGGTCCTCGGCCGCGGCGATGAATACCGCTTTCATCAAGGCCGGACTGGGATTGGTGCCGGTCTCGTCGATATAGCGCTCGGCCCACAGGGCAACCGCGCCGGAGACCACCGGTGAGGCCATGGAGGTGCCACACATCGTCGTATGCGAACTGCCGACTGTTGTACTGTCGGTCTGGCAACCCGGGGCGACGATATCCGGCACGGTACGACCGTCACAGGCCGGGCCGTGGCCGGAATTGGATGACACGCTGAACACATCATCGATCGGCACCTGGGCGCCACCGCCGGTCTGCAGGCCGGTCGAGCCGACCCCGAACAGGTTCTTGGCCTCGTCGGGCGAACCCAGCGAGCTGGGGGCACAGGCCCCGCCGGAATCACCATTGCCGTTCATGATCGACCACACCGCCAGAACGGGGCTGTGGCCGGGCTCATCGGGCAGCGCGTCGCGCGAGATGAAGTCGATCTCCATGGTCGGAATGTCATAGCCCTGCGGAGCGCCACTGGGGCCCCAGGAATTGTTGGTCAGCAACGCGCCGCTTTCGGCCGAATCCTTCATGATGCGCAGCATGCCCTCGGGCACCATGCCGCCGGGACCGCCGGCCTGCATGAATGGGCCATAGGCCTGGTTGACGATGCCGGCACCCGGCGCCACGCCCTGACCGCGCAGGAAACCGGCGCCGTCAGTCGCTCCGGACGCACCGGTTCCGGCAATCGCACCGGCCACGTGCGTACCGTGATCGTCCGAGGCTCCGATGCAGCTTCCTTCCGTGCCGTCGCAGGGCTCGATGTTGTCGACCAGGTCGGGATGGCTTTCCTGCACCCCGCCGTCGACCACGCCGACGATGACGCCACTGCCGTCGTAACCGGTGGGGTTGAGCCAGTCGAGATAGCCGGGCACGATGGTGTCGTCGTCGATGCCGCCGACGATGGACTGGTTGGACATCTCGCCACGCGGCCCACCATCCTGCGGAATGGACTGCACGGTGTAGACGCCGGGAATCTGCGCCAGGTCCATGTAGCGGTCGCCGGGCACGTCGAGGTGAAGCACCTCGTAGTGACGCGACAGGCGGGTGTTGTTGTGAACCACCGCACCGGCCGATTCGATCTGTGCAACGGCATTGCGCAGGTCGTGGCGACTGACAAGAGCCATGGTGGGAAGCACCTCGCCGCCGTGGCCGCGGTGGTCGGGCTGCACCCGGTGTTCGGGCAGCTTCGGACCGCTCCAGCGCACCTGTCCAAGCGAACGGGCCGCGTCGATCTGGGCCTGATCCGCCCAGACCACGTAACTGAACGGGTAGACCGGCTGAACGACCTGCATGCCGGTAGCACGCAGATCGCGCAGCCATTCGCTGCGAACCGGGCCGGCGAACTGAACGATATGCCAGTCGCCGGACGGGTCGGCCTGGTATGGCGCAAACCCGAACTGGGCCGGATCGTCGGCCAGCGGGTCGTAGCGCTCGCCACCGAGCACCATTTCAAAAGGGTTGTTGCCCAGGCTTACAACGCGCAAGCCCTGGCTTTCCAGCGCGCGGGCGTCCGCGGCCGGGATCCGTCCCCACTGGAAGGCACCGTAATCGTTCAGTTCAGCCGCCACCCCCTCGGAGAACGATGCAACCGTATCGGCGCCGTGATTGATGCGCACCCAGACCGAATCGTCGGCCACAAGCGGCATGGAAAACAGGAACAACAGGCCCAGCAGCGCGGCTGCCGGCCCGTTCCGGGAAAAATTCTGGATAGTCTGCATGTTTTTATCCACTCTTGTATTGGTCTGGTGTAGTTCCAGCACCGGCGTTTTCGGCCCTCATCTCCCTCGAAGCCGGTGTTTCTGGATGCCTGGGGGGCATCGCGGCAAGTCATACTAACCAATCCTCCGGCCGATTGCACATCCACCCCCGGCCCCCTTTCCGTCACGAGGCATCATCCCCGCCTGACCCCTTCCGGAAAAAACGAAGGGCCGCCCGGTGGGCGGCCCTTCTTCCCTGATGATTATTGTTGTCGGGAAACCGGCCGAGGCCTAGTTCTGCTCCTCGAAGCGATCGGAGAAGATGCCGTCAGGCAGCTCCACGCCTTCGCCGGAGAGCGTCACCGTGGCGCTGCCTCCATCGGTGGTAGCCACGCCAACCGCGCCACTGTAGGTGGCCTGGGCACTCGGCGTGAAGGTGACATCCACCGTGCAGCTCTCGCCTGCGGCAAGCTCGGTACCCACGGCACAGTCGCCGCCGGTGATCTCGAACTCGGCGTCTCCGCTCAGGCTCAGGGCGCTGAGCTCCAGGCTCGCCGAGCCTGGCTCGGCCGCATTGCTGACGGTAAATGCCAGCGTCGCATCGCCACCCAGCTC
>SLIA01000200.1 GCA_007135935.1 Wenzhouxiangella sp. | reverse complement strand
GCAGCATGATGGGTGTGCCATGCGCATCGTCGGCCCAGGCAAAATGCACCTCGTGGCCGCGTGCCCGCTGGAATCGTGCCCAGATATCGGTCTGGATGTACTCGAGCATGTGGCCGATATGAATCGACCCGTTGGCGTAGGGCAGGGCGGCGGTAACCAGGATGCGGCGGGGTTGGTTCATGGAATAAATGCGTGATGTCCGGGTTCAAGCCGGAAATTATCGCATGGACATGCCCGCAAGTTGGAGTGCGAGGCGTTGGCCATTGTCTTTTCGTCGCTTTGTCTCTTTGTCCCTTCGAAGCGACAAAAAGACGAAACGACCAAGCGATATGCGGTATTCCGGAACCCGGATGCCGTCTCCTTCAACAAAATGGGCCGCAATCGCGGCCCTTTGTTCCAAACCCCTGGGGAAGCGTTACCAGATATTCACCCGTTCTTCGGCCGGGATGTAGAGCTCGTGGTCCGGGCCGACGTCGAAGGCGTCGTACCAGGCGTCGATGTTGCGCACCACGCCGTTGACGCGGTAGCGCGGCGGGCTGTGCGGGCCCTGGATGAGCTGGGCGCGCAGGGCTTCTTCGCTGGCCCAGAGGTTGCGCCAGACCTGGCCCCAGGCCATGAAGAAGCGCTGGTCCCCGGTGTAACCGTCAATGACCGGCGCTTCGCCGTCATGATGGTCGTCCAGGTAGAGCTGGTAGGCATGGAGTGCGATCGACAGGCCACCAAGGTCGCCGATGTTTTCGCCCAGCGCCAGCGCGCCGTTGACGTTCATGCCTTCGATGGGTTCGAATTCGTCGTATTGCTCGACCAGGCGGGCGGTGCGCTGTTCGAACTGTTCGCGCGATTCGTCGGTCCACCAGTTTCTCAGCACGCCGTCGGCATCCGAGCGGCTGCCCTGGTCGTCGAAGCCGTGGCCCATTTCATGGCCGATGACGCCGCCGATGGCGCCGAAGTTGACAGCCGGGTCGGCATACGGATCGAAGAACGGCGGCTGCAGGATGGCGGCCGGGAAGGCGATTTCATTGCGCGGCGGAGAGTAGTAGGCGTTGACGGTTTGCGGCGTCATGCCCCATTCCCATTCGCGTACCGGCTCGTCGAGACGGGCCAGGCTGTCCTGCCACTGCCATTCGGCCAGGCGGCGGGAGTTGCCGATCAGGTCATCGGCGGCGATGGTGACTTCGGAATAGTCGCGCCACTTGTCCGGATAACCGATCTTGGGCAGGAAGGATTCCAGCTTGCGCTCGGCCTCGGTGCGGGTTTCGTCGTCCATCCACGGCAGGGTTTCGAGGCGCTCGGCGAAGGCGCGGCGCAGGTATTCGACCAGCTCGAGCATCTGCTCGCGATACTCGGGCGGGAAGTGCTCCTCCACATACAGTTTGCCGACCTGCTCACCCAGGCGACTGCTGACCGTGTTGATGGCACGGCGGTCGCGCGGGCGCTGCTCATCGACGCCGCCGAGTCGGCGGTCGAAGAGTTCGAAGTGGGCACGCTCGAACTCCTGCGAGAGCAGCGGCGCATGATTGTTGATCCAGTGGAAGGCGTGCCAGCTGGCCCAGATCTCGGCCGGCGTGTCGGCGAATACCCTGGCGTTGTCGACGACTGCGTCGCTGGTGGCGACGACCAGCTCCTCGATGCCATTGAGGCCACGGGCTTCAAACAGGGTATTCCAGGGGAAGCCGGGGGCCAGCTCGTCGAGCTCGGCACGTTGGATGAGCTTGTAGTTGGCCTGACGATCGCGCTGCTGCACGCGCGTCCAGTGGTTCTCGGCGATCCGGGTTTCCAGCTCGACAATGGCGTCGGCACGTGCCTCGGCCTTGTCGATGCCGGCGCGCTTGAAGGTGGCGACGATGTAGTCGCGGTAGGCTTCGCGATGGCCCGGGAAGGGGTCTTCGTCGCGCAGGTAGTAATCGCGGTCAGGCATTCCCAGGCCGGCTTGGCGGACATGCGTGACATATCGCTGCGGGTCGCCCATGTCCAGCGTGACGTAGACGGCGGCCAGCGAGCCGGTGCCGTGGGCACCCATCCAGCGGGCGGCCTGTTCGTGGCTGTCGATGGTCAGCAACTCATCCAGCGTGGCCCGAATCGGATCCAGGCCCAGTTCCTCGAGCCGGTCGGTGTCCATGTAGCTGGCAAACATGTCCCCGATCTGCTGTTCCGGCGAACCGGCCTGAGCGCTGTTGTCCTGCACATCGAGGATGATGCTTTCGACCCGGTCCTCGGACAGCAGGCTCAGTTCGGAGAACGCACCGAAACGTGAGAAACCGTCCGGGATTTCAGTCGACTCGAGCCAACCTTCGTTGACCCAGGTAAAAAAATCATTCCCCGGGGCCACATCCTTGCTGATGTGCTGCGTTTCAACGCCCCAGCTGCCCAGGGAGGGGGTCGCATTTTCGGCGCTGGCGACAGGGTCGTCGGCCAGGGCGGTATTGACGCTGATCAACAAGGCGACGGTGATACAGGAACTCAGTATTCTCATGCTTGACCTTGGTTTCATTTCCGTTGTTGAAGTCGATAAGCCCGCCGGGGCGGGCGCCCGGGTGATTGACAACGTCCGACAGGAGCGGTTCACCCGGCTGGATTGCCGATTCAGTTGCCATTGCTGGCATAATGACGCAGGGAATTGCTGATTTGTGCCAATGACTTCTATCAAGGGACAGCCACCGGACTCCATGTGGCAGCGCGAAATGATTGTTCACCCCTCCGATCTGGAGGTGGGCAACTACGTGCTGAGGCTGGATATTCCCTGGATTGATACGCCGTTTCCTTTGCAGGGCGTGCTCATTGATTCAGAGGAAACTCTGGCCTGGTTCGTGGAACACTGCGAATGGGTGGTCATTGATTATGAACGCTCCAGTGTGCCGCCGCGTCAACGCCGCCCCATGCCCGAGCGCAAGAAAAACAAGGATGTGCCGGCGCCGGCAAGTTCCGACCCGGATCATCCGGTCAATGCATTGCGCGGGCAGCGGCTGGACAAGGACAGCGTCGGCGTGGCCCTGCGGGCATACGGCCTGCTGGACAACCAGGCCCGGCACCTGATTCGCGGCTTCGCCCAGCAGGGTACGATCGAGATCAAGACCGCCGAGCGGGTGGTGGCGGAACTGGCCGGCTACCTTCAGCAGAATCTGGCGGCCATGGTGTGGCTGACCCGCATCAAGGACCGGGATGATTACACCGCCCAGCATTCCATCAATTCCGCCATTCTGGCCCTGGGCCTGGCACATGCGCTGGAGTGGTCGCCCGATCAGATCGAGGTGGCCGGCATGGCGGCCCTGCTGCACGATGTCGGCAACGTCGAGATCGACCAGGAGATCCTGCAGAAGCCCGATCTGCTCACCGAGGAGGAGTATCGGCAGATCAAGACGCACACCACTCGCGGCTACGATCTGCTGTCAAAGCGTGACGAGGTGAATTCCCTGGTGGCGCTTGCTGCGCTGGAGCACCACGAACGCTGTGATGGCCGGGGCTATCCCTACGGAAAGGGCGCAACCGATCTGCACCCGATTTCCAAGCTTGTGGCCATCGTCGATGTCTACGACGCGGTCACATCCGAGCGCAGCTACCGAACGGCCCGTTCCCACCACGATGCCCTCGGCATCCTGTGGCGCGGGCGCGACCACAAGTTCGACCGGGCGATGGTCGAAACCTTCATCCAGTTCATGGGGTGGGTGGCGCCGGGGACGCTCGTGCGCCTGTCCAACGGCGACCTGGCCGTGGTCGAAGAGACCAACATCGTGCACGGCTTCTATCCCATCGTTCGACGGCTGGAACATGGCGGTGCCGGTTATCGGGCTGGCGAACGGATGGACCTGGCCGAGCTCAAGGACTCCGAGAACAATCACCTGATCCATATCGAGGAAGTATTGCCCGACGGTGCCCACGGCGTTAACGTCAAGGCATTGCTGGTGGCCGTTCTCGATTGACCTTCCGGGCTATGCTGGACATCACGCTCTGGTCGGGGGTTCGCAAGAATCCAGCGCCATACCGAGCTGGGCTACCAGATGCTGTGCGAGGATGGCGCCATGCGCGGACTGGTTTCGGAGGCGGTGCTCCATCAACCACGAACGTCCCGACGGCGGCTATCCTCCTGGGCTGCCAAGTGAAAGCATCCTGCCGCTGGCCCGGCTGGTCGCGATCGTGGATGCCTATGACGCCACCACCTCTCATCGTGTCCATGATCTCGTCCGCTCTCACCACGAAGCTCTGGGGATCTTGAAGCCGGATCCTCTGCACGCGCCACGCCCCTGAAATGGCGTTGTTCGTGCTCCTGCACCCGAAAACGGTCTGCAATCTCTTTTGCGTTGCCCGCCCGCTTGCCGGATAATCATCCGGATGAAAGGGAGTCTCACCGGGAGGGAATCGAATGGGCCAGCTTGACCGCTTTCGGCGTCTGCTGGGGATCAGTCAGCCGGATGACCGGCGCAGCAGGAAACGGGTGCACGCCCGTCGCGGTACGCGAGTTCTGATCATTGACGATTCGCGCACCATCAGCGCCGCGCTCAGCCACATGCTGCGGCAGAACGGCTACGAGACCTTGACCACCGAGGACGCCGAGTCGGCCCTGGAGGTGGTAGTGGAGTCGCCGCCGGAGCTGATCTTTCTCGATATCGTCCTGCCCGGAATGAGCGGTTTTACCGCCTTGCGCAAGTTTCGGCGCCTGCCGCAAACGAAAGACATCCCCATCATCATGATCAGCGGCAATCCGCAGGCTGTCGAGCAGTTCTACCTGAAGAAGATCGGTGCCGACGATTTCATGAAGAAGCCCTTCGGTCGGGCCGAGGTGTTTGCGCGTATCGAGAAGCTGGTCGGCAATGGCATGCTCGAGGGCCGCGGCGCCCTGGTGGCCGGTGCATCGACACCGGCGGAAGGGGACGGCCCGGCCGTCGAGACCGTTCCCCCCCCGCCGGAGGAACCCGGCAAGGAGAACTGAGGAGGCTCTTCCGGGTGCTCGGAATCCCGGTGTCAGAGGCGCTGACGTTGCTCGGGATCGATGTCGGGCACCTGAGTCGACAATTCGATTTCCTGCTCCTCGCCTTCGTGCCAGTAGAGGATGTTTGCCTGGCCTTCGGCGGTGGCCGCACTGATCTGTTCGAGAAATGCCATGGGAGTTGAAACCGCTTCACCGTCGACTTTCAGGATCAGCGCGCCGGCGCGCAGGCCCGCCTGTTCGGCGTGAGAGCGAGTCGCGGTAACGACCACGCCCGGCTCGTCGGGAAGTCCCAGCGCCTGCCGGATTTCTTCGCTGGCTGCCATCACGGTGATGCCGATTGCGGTCACGACCTCCTCGTCCTCGTCGAGGCCACGGAACGGGATATCCTCACCGGCTTCCAGAACGGCCGGGGCGACAAGGATCGCAGCCCCCGTGCGCAACGCCAGTGCCAGTCCGTCGCTGGGTCGGGTGTCGACGCGGATGATATCCTCTTCATCATCCTTGCGCAGTTCCAGTGCGCCGTAATAGGTGCCGTTACGCAGTTCGTCGACGATGACCCGCTCCAGGGTGGCGCCGAGTGAATCGATGAGGTTGGCGGTCAAATCATGGGTCATCGGGCGTTCCGGCTCGATACCGCGCTGGGCCATGAGGATGGCATGGGCCTCGCTGGGGCCGATGAAAATCGGCACGATCCGGCCGTCGTCCGGCTCGCGCAGCAGCACCACCGGGGTGCCGGTCATTGGTTCGATGGCGACACTGGCCAGTTCCGCCGGCACCAGTTCGTCGAAGTCCACGGCCAGATCGCGAGCACCGATGTGGCCGCACAGGCCAATACCGATGATCAGAATGCTCAAGTATCGGGAGATGTATTGCATGAAAGGGTTCCTCCGGCGCACCATATCGCTCAGGGTACAGGTTTCGGCCAACAATTGCGTGATGGCACTTTTGTTCGCCGGGTTGATGCTGGTCCTCGTACCGCTCGCGCACGCTGCCGATGGGAGTCCATGGGCTCATGGAGGGGATCTGCGAACCGGCCTGTTCGTCAGCGAACGCAAGGCACGCAACGGCGAAGTCGAGCGCGACAGCCAGGGACAGGCGCGACTCAGGGCCTGGTTGCAGCGCGACCTTGCCGACGATTGGCGCCTGCGTGCCCGGCTGGCCGCCCGGGCTTCCACGGTAGGCAATGACTTCGGCCTGAAGTTCGATCGCTACCGGGCATCGCCCACCGGCACGATCGCAGGGGAAGCACACTTTGACGAGTTCTACCTCGGTCACGGCACTCCCGGTGCCGATCATCAATGGCGAGTGGGGCGCTTTCAGACCGCCATCACGCTGCCTGTCGTACCCGGGAAGAGCCTGGACCGGAACGATTCCTCCAATGTCGGCATCGGCTGGACCGACGGTTTTCACTGGCAGGCGCGGCTCGGCTCGACGTGGAAAAGTCACCTGATCGGGCAGGTCAACCATCGTCGCGGGGCCGGCAATACAGTCCGTTCGCCGCTGGACTTTTCGGCGGGCGGCAGCCGCCTGGGCGGCTATTTCGCACTCGAGGCGACCGAGCATCCCGGGCCGCTGGTCATGCGCGTGCTCAGCATCAACTGGGTGCCCGACGCGCTGGCAGCCGAAGGCCTTGGATCTGATCGTCGCGAGGACTACGTGACCGCCGCGTTGAAGACGGCGGCGGCCTGGCCGATCAGTGAGAGCGGTACGCGGCTGCTGGTTGCCGGTGAGCTCGGACATGCCCTGAATCGACCACGTCCGGAGGTCTTGTCATTGTCCGGCAATGACCGTGTCTCCGGCGGTGCATGGCAGTTCAGCGCCAACCTGTTCGACCTGCTGCCGGGTCACCACCTGGGGGCTGTTTACGGTCGTGCCGGGGCCGGCTGGCTGACATCCAACGACTACCGCAACAACGACGAATTGTTCGAGATCCGCTACCAGCGCCGCTTCACGTCCGATCTGTCCATTGAAGTCCGTTACCGCTGGCGCCGCGAGCTGGAGCGAAGAATCGGCGCTGCCGGCCTTCAGGTCGACGAAGACGTGTATGCCCGCGTCACCTGGCGCATGCGCTGACGGATAGCACCGGGCTTCGGGTAAACTCGGGCGCCATGGTTGCGACAACGCTTGTCATTTACCTCGTGGTGTTGCTGGGCATCGGCATATGGGCCCAGCGGCGGATCGGCAATACCGAGGACTTTCACCTGGCCGGGCGGCGCATGGGGCCGCTGGTGGCCGCCCTGAGCGCCTCGGCCAGCTCGTCGTCGGCCTGGACACATGCTGGGCATGTCGGGCGCCGCCTACGCCTGGGGCTTGCAGGCGGTGTGGCTGATTCCGGCTGTCGTCTCGGGTTTTTTCATCAACTGGGTGTTCATCGCGCCGCGCCTGCAGCCGGCCAGTCATGCCAACCAGGCCCTGACCCTGGTGGAGTTTCTTTCTCGCGACAGCGATGAGCGAACCTAGCGATGGCTCAGGATGCTTGGCGCTCTCATCATCCTGTTCTGCTTCACTTTCTACGTGGCTTCCCAGTTCCAGGCCGCGGGAACGGCCATCAGCACCGCGCTGCCGATTTCTGCGACGGTCGCGATGCTCGTCGGCGCGACCATCGTCATTCTCTATGTCTTTCTTGGCGGATTCTGGGCGGCCAGCGTGACCGATGCGCTGCAGGGGCTGATGATGCTCCTGGTTGCGCTGATCCTGCCGGTCGTCGCGCTGGCGGCAGTCGGTGGGCCGATGGCCTTGTGGGAAGGCCTGCTGGCGCTCGACGATCCATCCCTCGTCCGCCTGGTCGACCAGCCTGGATTGTTGCTGGCCATGGTGTTCGTGGCCGGTCTGTTCGGCATTGGGCTGGGTTACCCCGGCCAGCCGCACGTGGTCAATCGTTTCATGGCACTGGAATCGGCCGACCAGGTGCCGTTCGCGCGCAACGTGGCGCTGACCTGGGCGGTGCTTATCTACATCGGCATGGTGGTGCTGGGCTGGTCCGGGCGGGTCCTGTTGCCGGAGCTGGCCGATGGCGAGTCGGTCTTGCTGCAACTGGCCGTGGACCTGCTTCCGGCCGTCCTGGGCGGTCTGATCACCGGCGGGGTGCTGGCCGCCATCATGTCGACATCCGACAGCCAGCTGCTGGTGGCCGGATCCGCGGTCAGCCACGACCTGCGAAGCGGACGCATCTCGCTGGCCATGGACCGGCTGGTGATCGTTCTGCTCGGGATCGCCGCTGTCCTCCTGGCCCTGTTTTTTCCGGCCAGCATTTTCGACCGCGTGCTGTTTGCCTGGCAGGCGCTGGGCAACGCCTTTGGACCGCTGCTGATCGTCTTGTTGTTCTTCGGGCGGGTTGCCCCGGGTCATCGCCTGGCCGCGATGGCCACGGGTTTCGTGCTGACGGTTGCGATCAGCTATTTCCCGCAGGCGCCAGGCAATGCCGTGGAGCGGCTGGTACCCTTTTTCATCGCTCTGGCGATAGCCTTCGCCGGCTATCGTCGTACGCGCCGGGCCAATTGACCTGCGTCAACTCGTCACCGCTTCGCCTGACCGACCATACGCCGCCATGAACAGCCCGCTCACCGTCCTCCTGCTTGTCGTGTTCCTGGTTCACCTGGGGGCTTTTGCCGTGCTCTGGTTCCGTCGCCGGCAGGGCTATTACATCGCCCTGGTGGTCACGTTCGCGTTGTTGAGTCTGGCCGTCGGCCTACGTCTGGCCGCGCCTGATCTGGAGGGAGGTAACGGGGTGCGTGTACACGAGATGCTGCGCTTTGCTGCCTGGGGAGCGGCGGTGATTTCGATCAGCTGGACCCTGACCAGGCTGTTGCAGCGGGTTCGTCAGCGCGGCCGGCAGAACTGCTCGTAAAGCACTGCCATGACGGCCTGAACTTCCGCGCTGGCCAGCGAATAGTAGATCGTCTGCTGGTCACGGCGGGAGTTGACCAGCCCACTGTTTCTCAGAAGCGCCAGATGCTGAGACAGGGCCGACTGGCTCAGGGGCAGGTGCTCATTGAGTTCGCTGACCGACAACTCAGACTCCAGCAGATGGCAGAGGATCATCAGCCGGTTGGGATTGGCCATGAGTTTGAGGAAACGCGCTGCCGTTTCGGCCTGGCGCGCCATTTCCTCCGGTCGGGGCCGGGGCAGCGTGTACTGATTGACAGCGGTTTGAGTCATAGCCCGCCCATTATCCACGAAATTGCGGCCAATTGCATCAAAAGTGATGCATTATTAAATCGGCAACGAAATACCTACGGCATTCGTTGCGCGGCGTTTGCGGCGCAAGTCCGCAAATGCCTTCGCTTTGCGGCCCCGGCCGTATCGGCCCGGCATTAACACGGCAATCTGTTTGATTGCCGAGTCAATAATTGGACGATTCTCGGCCTGGCGGCGGTCGGGGTTTGGGTGAAGCGACATCAGGCGGTAAAATGGTGGGTCTTTTGCAAACCGGATTTGCCATTCATGACTTCGACCGCCGAGACCGTCACCCGTGCCACGGGCCAGGCCCATGACAGCCCGCTTCGATTCGTCACCGCCGCCAGCCTGTTCGATGGCCATGATGCCGCCATCAACCTGATGCGCAGGCTGATCCAGGCCGAGGGCTGCGAGGTCGTTCACCTGGGCCACAACCGTTCGGTGGCCGAAATCGTGCGCGCGGCCATCTGCGAGGATGCCGACGGCATTGCGGTCAGCTCCTACCAGGGCGGGCACAACGAGTACTTCAAGTACATGGTGGACATGCTGGCCGAGCAGGGGGCATCGCACATCCAGGTGTTCGGCGGCGGTGGCGGCACCATCACGCCCGAGGAGATTCGTGCGCTCGAGGCGCATGGCGTCAACCGCATCTACCACCCCGATGACGGGATGCAGATGGGTCTGAAGGACATGATCGGGGATCTGGTTGGGAGGACTCGTCAGGCCAGGAAGGATCGGCTGACGGGAGCGGCTTCGCTGGATGGCGGAGGTCGGGACTCGGGACTCGGGACTCGGGACTCGGGTGGTGGGATTGACACCAAACTTGTCGCTCGGAAACTTTCGGCCATCGAAACCGGAACGATCTCGGAACACGAACTCAAGCAGTTGCGAGTCCCGAGTCCCGAGTCCCGAGTCCCGATTCTGGGTCTGACGGGCACTGGCGGGGCGGGCAAATCGTCGGTGACCGACGAGCTGGTCAATCGCTTCCTGCAATATTTCCCCGACATGCGCATTGCCGTGCTGGCAGTGGATCCGACCCGGCGGCGCACCGGTGGTGCCTTGCTGGGCGACCGCATCCGCATGAACACGCTTCGCTCGGATCGGGTGTTCATGCGCTCGATGGCCACCCGTCGCCAGCACCTGGCAACCTCCGAGGTGGTGGGCGATTCACTGGCCCTGCTGCGCTCGTCCGGTTTCGACCTGGTCGTTCTGGAAACCGCCGGCATCGGCCAGTCCGATTCCGAGGTGGTGGACCTGGTCGATTTCCCGATCTACGTGATGACCTCCGATTACGGTGCCGCCAGCCAGCTCGAAAAGATCGACATGCTCGACTTTGCCGAGCTGGTGATCCTCAACAAGTTCGACCGCCAGGGCTCGATGGATGCGCTCAGGGACGTACGCAAGCAGTGGAAGCGCAACCGCCTGGCCTTCGAGCTGGCCGACGAGGATGTGCCGGTGTATCCGACGATTGCCTCGCAGTTCAACGATCCGGGGGTGACGTGGATGTTTTCCAATCTCTGCCGCTTGTTGCGGCAGAGGGGAGCGGGGGAGACGGAAGAAGGAAGAGGGAAAAACCCCTTTGGCACCGAACGGTGTGATTTTGCGCCGGAGGTGGACCTGGCGGATAAGGAGCCGAAGCCTTCGGTGCTGATTCCGGGCAAGCGGGTTCGCTATCTGGCCGAGATTGCCGAGCAGGGCCGCGGCATCAATGAAGACACCCTGAAGTGGGCCGAGGAAGCCCGACGAGCCCAGCATTATTTCGAGGTGCTGCGAGAGTTGGTGCCCGGCCTTGATGCCGAGCCACTGGAGGTCCTGTCGCCTGAGGCGACCGGGAAGACGGAAGACGGAAGACGGAAGACGGAAGGCAGTGATGGCGATGATTCACCGTCTCCCGTCTCCCGTTTCCCGTCTCGCCTTCTCGCAGAGCGCTACAACGAAGCCCTGAAGTCGATTCCCGAACACGCCCGCGACCTGCTCAGGAGCTGGCCGGACCTCAAGGCCTCCGTCGAAGCCGACGAATACAGCTACGAGGTACGCGGCAAGACCATTTCGGGCTCGAACTACCGCGAGTCGCTTTCGCGCCTGCAGATTCCCAAGATTGCCGCGCCGCAGACCTCCGACTGGGGCGATCAGCTGGTCTTCTTGATGAAGGAAAATCTGCCCGGCCACTACCCGTACACCGGTGGCGTCTACCCCTACCGGCGCACCAACGAGGACCCGATCCGCATGTTCGCCGGCGAGGGCACGCCCGAGCGCACCAACCGGCGTTTCCATTATGTCTCCGAAGGACAGCCGGCCAAGCGCCTGTCGACCGCCTTCGATTCGGTCACGCTCTATGGCGAGGATCCGGCCGAACGCCCGGATATCTACGGCAAGGTCGGCAACTCGGGTGTGTCGATTGCCACGCTCGACGACATGAAGAAGCTCTACTCGGGCTTCGATCTGGCCGACCCGACCACCTCGGTGTCGATGACCATCAATGGCCCGGCGCCGATGCTGATGGCGATGTTCATGAACACCGCCGTCGACCAGCAGATCGAAAAGCATCTCAAGGAAACGGGCAAGTGGGATCAGGCCGAGAAGAAGAAGGCGGAATTGCTCGGCGACAACCTGCCGGTCTACTCGGGTGACATGCCCGACACCAATGACGGTCTCGGGCTGGACATGCTGGGGGTGACCGGCGATCAGCTCGTCGACCGCGATACCTACGAGAAGATCAAGGCCGATACGCTGAAAGTCGTGCGCGGCACGGTCCAGGCTGACATCCTGAAAGAAGACCAGGCCCAGAACACCTGCATCTTCTCCACCGAATTCGCCCTGCACATGATGGGCGATATCCAGCAGTACTTCATCGACAACGGGGTCAGAAACTTCTACTCGGTTTCGATCTCGGGTTATCACATCGCCGAGGCCGGCGCCAATCCGATCAGCCAGTTGGCCTTCACGCTGTCGAACGGTTTCACCATCGTCGAGTATTACCTGGCGCGCGGCATGGACATCAACGACTTCGCGCCCAATCTGTCGTTCTTCTTCTCCAACGGCATGGATCCGGAATACTCGGTCATCGGCCGGGTGGCCCGGCGCATCTGGGCGCGTGCGATGCGCGAGCGCTACGGTGCCAACCGCCGTTCGCAGATGATGAAATACCACATCCAGACCTCGGGCCGCTCGCTGCACGCCCAGGAGATCCAGTTCAACGATATCCGCACCACGCTGCAGGCGCTTTACGCCATCTTCGACAACTGCAACAGCCTGCACACCAACGCCTACGACGAGGCCATCACCACGCCGACGGAGGAGTCGGTGCGCCGTGCCGTGGCCATCCAGATGATCATCAACAAGGAACTGGGACTCAACTACAACGAGAACCCCTGGCAGGGCAGCCATATCGTCGACCGGCTCACCGACATGGTCGAGGAAGCCGTGTACGCCGAGTTCGAGCGCATCTCCGAGCGCGGCGGCGTGCTCGGTGCGATGGACACCATGTACCAGCGCGGCAAGATCCAGGAAGAGTCGCTCTACTACGAGCACAAGAAGCACGACGGCTCGCTGCCGCTGATCGGCGTCAACACCTTCCGCCCGCCCGAAGGCGAGGCGCAGGAAGGTGGCGAGATCGAACTGGCCCGTTCCACCGAGGAAGAGAAGCAGCAGCAGGTGGCCAATCTGCGTGCCTACCAGCAGCGCAATGCCGAGGAGTCAACGGCCGTGCTCAGGCACCTCCAGGACGTGGCCAGACAGCGCGGCAACACCTTCGAGGCGCTGATGGAAGCTGTCAAGCGCTGCTCGCTGGGCCAAATCAGCCATTCGCTCTACGAAGTGGGCGGGGAGTACCGGCGCAACATGTAGGCCGGTGCGCCGGTGGCCTGTTGTTCGATTTACAGGCTCACCGACGCACCGACTGTCATCACTGAGTGCGGGCGCTCGGGCAGCGTTCAGTCCTGCTCGAAGCGGTCGTGGAAGATGCTGTCGCCGGATTCGGCCAGGGAGACGGCCGCAGAGAATTGCGACGTGTTGCCCGCGTCATCGGTGGCGGTTGCGACCAGGTAGCCGCCCTGCAGATCCACGCCCGCTGGCGGCGTGAAGCTGCCACTTCTGGGCTGGGCGGCGAAAGCGCCGGTGTATTCGTCGGTATGCAGGAATATCCGGCCCTGGCTGGAGGAACCGTCGGCAAGGTAGAAGTCGATTCTCAGCGGGTAGCTCGCATTGGCCGAGGTGGTAT
>SLIA01000146.1 GCA_007135935.1 Wenzhouxiangella sp. | reverse complement strand
GCGCGACTCGGCGTTGCGTTTCTTGGCAAGGGCTACGGCCATTCCCTGCGAAACGCGCCTTGATTCGCGACGGCACAATGGCTCTGAGTGTTACCTAACTTGCCGCATGGCCCACTAGCCATTGTCCAGACCCGTTCAATCGACAATACGCCAGCTTCCATCGGGTTGCCGACAGGCTGTTCCATAGACCTGTTCGGTGCGCCCGCCAATCTGCGCATCAAGCGTGTACTCACGACATGGCCCCTGGGCTCTTTCATAGGTCCGGGTCGGTTCCATGCGGTAGTTGTAGCCGGTATCGGGGTTGTGCCAGGTCGTGGCCACGCCGGTGCGTGTGGTCTCCAGGGTGGCGGCTATGCGCATTCGATCGACATCGTCCATGGAACGACCCATGGCGCCGCCAATGGCAACCCCGGCAATGGTGCCGACAATGGTTGCCGCAGTCTGGCCGCGACCACCACCGACCTGGTGACCAAGCAGCCCGCCCAGAACCCCACCAATGACCATACCGGTTTCTTCCTTGGGTCCGGCGGCGCAGCCCGTCAGGGTCAGGGCACAAAAAACGAGCGAGGTGGCAAGTATTCGGAGCTTCATGTCGGATTCTCCAGCCTTATGTCGAGTTGACGGTTCAAAACCCATTGTGCCGGCATTGCCGAAGGTTGACGTTGATGCACGTCATCAAGGGGCCAGATTGATTGCCTTGGTGGAGGTGTCAGGCACCGGGTGTCCCGGTGCCTGACGGGTTTGCTACACGAACCCTTTCAAAGTCCGAGGTCAATCGGCAGCAGCACTGCGTCAATGACGTGAATCACCCCGTTGCTGGCCGAAATATTGGCCGGCCCGATGACCGCGGTGCTACCGACGGCGGTGATCACCCCGCCTGACGACACGCTGAAGGTGGCGCCATCGAGCAGTGTGGTGATGATCCGATCCCGACGAGGTGGCACTACGCTGTTCGAAGCCCGCCGACCAGTGGTGACGTGGTAGCTCACCACAGCCTCCACCGTACCTGCGCCGAGCAGGGCGTCGATGGCTGCGAATGGGCCTTCCTCGTTCAGGATAACCGGATCGAGCAGTCCGACCACTGCACCAACCAACGCCAGAAAAGCCTGATCGGTCGGCGCAAATACAGTGTACTGTTCTGTATCGAACAGTCCGGTAATCAGCGCACTGTCCGGATTGATTTCGGCAATGTAGAGCACAGCGTCAAGCAGCAACGAGAACTCGGCCGGGTCGTCGGCCGCCGCCTCGGTGACAATCTCTGCAATGCTCTGGGAACCCGGGGCTACGCCGGCCGGGGGCGCGGCGAATACCTGGGCAGGGAGCAGGCCGTATACGGCCGCCAGTGATACAACAGCAAACCAACTTGCCAACAAATTTTTCATGGACACATCCTCCTGGGAATTAAAGTCCTTTCGTAACCCCCCTTCGGGCATAAGTAAACGCTTATCAATGTGTGGCTTGTGTGAAGGGCGGCACCAACCCGGCGCCATTGCGAATTGCGATTGAGAATGGGTCTGGAACCTCGTTACTCGAGCACAAAACTGACCCGCATGTAGACCCGATAGCCAATGATACTGCCGTCTTCAACCAGCACCTTCTGCTCGGCAATCCAGGCGCCTTTGACGTTTTTCAGGGTCTTTTCCGCACGTTTGATGCCTTGCGTGATGGCATCTTCGAAGCTCTTGGTAGAATCGGCCGATAACTCGACGATTTTTGCAACGGTCATGTGATTGCTCCCGTGATTCAGGTTTTGATCTTGATGCGATGGCTAACCGCCGTTTCCCGTTTGGGAATGCGGACCTTGAGAACACCGTTGGCCATTTCAGCCTCAACGCCGTCGGCATTGGCGATGTCGGGCAGGGTGAAGCGCCGCGAAAACATGCCGGTGAAGCGTTCCATGCGATGGAAGTTGCCTTTTTCTTCCTTGCGTTCTTCCTTGCGTTCACCACGAATGGTGAACACGCCGTTTTCAAGTGTGATGTCGATATTTTTCGGATCGACGCCAGGAATGTCGGCTTCAACCAGGTAAGCTTTTTCGTCTTCCTGGATGTCGACGGCCGGCGACCATTCTTCGTCGAAAAACATCTCGTCATCCTTCGGGTCGTGCAACCAGCGCGGGCGATCCATCAACTGGCGAATCCAGTCGGAATGAGGAACAGGCGCACGGGCGCCACGGGTGTTGATTAGGGCCATGATGTCACCTCCAATAAGTGATTGATCCTGTAGCTTCGATTCTAGAGGGGGTTCCCGAACAAACTCTTGATGCAGGTCATCGTTGATGCAAATAACGCAACGGGGAGCTGGGGGTTCAATTCCCCAACAGGTTCAGCGCCAGGTGAGCGGGAAAATGAAATAAAGAACCGGGACACACAGCATTGGACAACCCCCGGTCGCTGCCGGCTCCGTCGTGTTTGGGTTGTACTCTTCGATCAGGTGGGTCGTTCTTTGAGAATCTTCCTGGCCACTTCGCCGGCCACGCCCTTCAACCAGACTTGGCCCATGGCCTCGGCTTTAGCCATAAGGGCCTCCGCCGATCCGATAGCGCGGTAGTAAAAGCTTTCAGTGCCCTGAACCTGCCTCAACCAATGTTTGGGGTGACTGGCGACCTGCCAGATATCGGCCGGGGCGTCGCTGCCGTGCTCGCTCAGAGATTTGAGCTGGCCTCGCTTGTCAGATCGCGCCTGCTCGCCGGTCCACTGGACGAGTGCGATTCGGTCATGTCCAGGAGTGCGTCGGCGTCCAGGCCGGCCACGGGCTTGAGCGGGCGATCAAGGAGGTTCTTGCCGGCAAGCCGCCTTTTCCTCAGTTGCTCACGCTCGCGCAATCGACGCTGGATGGTGGTGTGATCGGATTCGGCCAGGGTGTCGCACATGGCGGCGCGAGCGGGGTTGAGGTCGACACGCATTGCGGCACAGAGCACGCGCTTCTTGCGCACGCGCTCTTTAGCCTATGCTGCCATGCAGGAAAGTACAGCCTGCTCGTCCAGCAGCGCCTGGCACTTGAACCGGCCTTCCCAGAATCGACCCGTGCATCCGTCCTCCCGATTGGCCATGCGGGCAATGGGTTCGTTTAGGGCCTTCATGAACCAGCTCAGACTTCCCAGGCGTTTTCTCAGCTCGGCCACCCGTTCCGGATTGCCGGTGATGGCCAGCATGCGGAGTTCTGCCAGTTCCTGGCTGTCGTTGTGCTTGAGTGACCCCGGAAAGGCGGTCAGCCAGCGGCTGGCGACTTCCTCGTCGCTCCATGACTGCGCCTCGTCGGGATCGACTTGGAGGACGACGTTAAGGTCTACTGGCTCTCTGGCAGAGACGCTGTCAGTTGGCCGGTGGGATTGCACGCGTTATAGGGGGTTCCGAGTTCAGGGAGCCGAGGGACAGCGTTTATCGAATCAATCGAACATCCAGCCCGAGGTCAAGTTGCTTCCAGGCTCGGTCTGCGGTCATGACCGGACACTCATGTACCAGCCCCAATGACAGACAGGCCCGGTCGGCCAGTGACAATCCCAGCGCACGGGTGTCTCTCCAAAGGCCAGCGG
>SLIA01000252.1 GCA_007135935.1 Wenzhouxiangella sp. | reverse complement strand
TCTGCGTCACAAACTCCCGCACAACATACCTTGCGAACAAAGATGAGAGCTATTGCCGCATCCAGAACAATTCTCTGTTAACACTGCCCGATGGTGCACCGCTTGTATGGATTGCACATAATCTGGGTTATAAAGATGTGGGCAAGGTCTCCGGAAAAGATTTAATGGATGCACTCTTTGAAATATCTGAAGAAAAAGGGTACAGCCATTATTTCTATGGGAGTACGCAGACAACAATCGATTTGATGAAACAGAATATATTACAGAAGTATCCGTATTTAGATATTAAGGGTGCAGTTTCACCACCGTTTCAACCGCTGGAATCATTTGATATTGATGCTCTCGCGAAAGAAATTAATGAACTTCGCCCCACTTTTTTCTGGTGCGGATTGGGTGCGCCGAAACAGGAACGTCTGATAGCAGCATTGCAACCGAAGCTGCAATCAACTATATCTGTCGGAGTTGGGTTAGCATTTGAATATTTTGCAGGAACGATAAATCGTGCTACTCGTTGGATGCAAAAATATGGATTAGAAGGTATAGTAAGAATAATACAACAACCAGATAGAATAACCCCCAAATTATTAAATAGATATATTTATACTGTAAAATTAATAATCAAATCATATTATAATTGAATATAAATGAGAAATATAAAATTCAAGAAACCATCTAAATTAACGTATTTAATAAGAATTATATGGTATACAATTACTTTATTGGGTCCAATTCACTTGTTAAAATTATACGCATATTATGTTATAAACTACATATATGGTTATAAACATGCGCAAATCGGTAAAAATACTAATGTACACCCTACAGTTATAATACGTGAACCTCATAACGTTGTTATCGGGTATAACTGTTATTTTAACCACAACACAATATTACATGGTGGTAAAAAAAATGCAAAACTAACGATCGGTAATTATGTGCAAACAGGTCCAAATGTTGCAATATATGCATATAATCATGAATTCTCTAATAAACATATTCCAATAATTGACCAAGGTTATTATGAAAGTGATGTCAATATCGAGGATGATGTGTGGATCGGTGCAAATTCTGTGGTTCTTTCAGGTGTATGCATTGGTAAGGGGGCAGTGATAGGTGCTGGTTCTGTAGTAACCAAAGATATTCCACCATACTCAATTTGTGCTGGTACTCCTGCGAAAGTTATAAAAAACAGGTGAGAAACAATTAAATATATCAACTTATAGCAATATCTCAGGTGATAATATACGTTAAATATTTACAATTAGCTAATTATAGAAAAACATAGTAATTATAATGAAAAATAGTGTTCGCATTTTACTTCTTGATGGACAAACAGTTCAAGCATTTTCTGTAGCAAAAGCATTGAAAAAATGCAACATGCATGTAACGATATTTTGTGATAATATAATCTCATATGGTTATGCAAGCAGATATCCTGATAAAAAAGTTAAATGCCCGTCAATAAAAAAATCATCAGCAATATATAATAGTTTCCTTTTAAATTTCTTGAAAATAAATCCTATAGATTTAATAATGCCTCTTTTTGATGATAGTGCTGATTTGATAAATAAAAACAGAATAGAAATTGAAAAATTAGGAGTAAAAATAGGATTACCGCCTAAAAATCAATATGAATTAGCTCGAAACAAAAGTTTATTAATGGAGTTTTGTAGAAACAATAATATACCACATCCAATTACAGTTCCAGTTGATAAAAACAATTATAAATCTGCTGCAAGTTCAGTTGGCTTTCCATTATTGATAAAACCTGATAAATATTCAGGCGCTATTGGTATTATACATATAAATACTATTACTGAACTATCTGAATATTTTTTAAATCCCAATAACAATCATCAAGGGTTATCTCTCCAATCTTATGTCAATCACTCGGGTTATTATTACAACGCAATGCTTTATAGAAGTAGAGAAGGATTGTTTTCAGAAGTTGTGATTATAAAAGTAATAAGATACTTTCCAATTAAAGGTGGGACTGGCTCCTATAATGAAACAGTAAATTTTCCGAAAATTGAGAAAATAAGCAAGGATACACTAAATAAGTTAAATTGGGTTGGTTTTGCTGATATTGATTTTATTGTTGATGAAGATACTGCAGAACCAAGATTAATAGAAATCAATCCAAGAATACCAGCATGTATACATTCTGCATATATATCTGGTGTTAACTTTCCGCAAATAATAGTTTTTGATACATTGTATAATAAAATCCCAAACCAAATATATATTCCAAAGAAAAAAACTCGTTATATGGCTATGGATGTTTTATGGTTTATTTTCAGTAAGGAAAGAATGAAAACTAAACCTTCTTGGTTTAAGTTATTTGGAAGAAATTTATATTATCAGGATGGGAGTTGGAGTGACCCTCTCACTATGGTTGCTGGAATATTAATGGGTTTAGTGAAATATTTAAATCCATCTTATAGTAGCAAAAAACTAAAAAACATATGAATGTACTTACATTCGATATTGAAGACTGGTTCCACATTTTAGAAAACAACGCAACAAAATCACAAACTCAATGGGAGACGTACGAAAACCGCATCCACAGCAATACTGATAGGATTCTGGATGTATTGCAGGAACAAGGATATAAAGCGACCTTCTTCTGCCTCGGATGGGTGGCTGCAAAATATCCGGAGGTGATCCGGAAAATAGCAGACAGTGGTTTCGAGATCGGTTCTCACACACATCTGCATCAGTTGCTCCATGAACAAAAACCCGGTGAGTTTCGTGAGGATCTCATAACGTCGGTGAAAACCCTCGAGGATATATCCGGGAAGAAGGTGAAATACTTCAGGGCACCGGGTTTTTCCATAACAACTCAAAACAAATGGGCATTTGACGTCTTGGTCGAAGAGGGTATTGAGATCGATAGCTCCGTATTTCCCGCATCAAGGGCGCACGGTGGTTTCCCGGAATATGCATATCCCGGTCCTTCAGTTATCAGGTATAATGGTGTCTCTATCAAAGAGTTGCCAGTCAACGCAGTTAAAATGTTCGGGATACCGTTTATATTTTCGGGCGGGGGATACTTCAGGTTGTTGCCGTATCGGCTCATCAAAAAATTAACCGGGCAATCCGGTTATGTTATGTCCTATTTTCATCCCAGGGATTTCGATCCCGGTCAGCCGATGGTACCGGGGTTGAGTCCGGTGAGAAAGTTCAAATCCTACTACGGACTCAAAACCGCCGAGAAAAAATTCAAACGCTGGCTCAGCGATTTTGAATTTATCGATATAAAAACAGCCGATAAGATGATCGACTGGGAATCGGTGCCGGTTGTTGAGTTGTGAAGGGATAAATAGAACGCTGATAAACGCGGATTGGGCGGATTGTCGCGGATAAAAAAAATAAATAACTTATTTTCCGCAAATCACCCTTTAATTAAAATAAATTCTAAATCCGAAACTCTAAATTCTAAACAAATCCAAATGACCAAAATCCAAATAATAGAAACTTCCCGATTTTCCGTTGTTTTGGACATTTTGTCATTTGAATTTCGATATTGTTTAGGATTTCGGATTTAGTGCT
>SLIA01000286.1 GCA_007135935.1 Wenzhouxiangella sp. | reverse complement strand
GAAAGGTGAAAGGTGAAAGGTGAAAGGTGAAAGGTGAAAGGTGAAAGGTGAAAGGTGAAAGGTGAAAGGTGAAAGGTGAAAGGTGAAAGGTGAAAGGTGAAAGGTGAAAGGTGAAAGGCGGAACCCGGAACCCGGAACCCGTTCCTGACGAATCAGAGATTTGCGTGCCTTCGGGTAGGAATTTGGCTTGAACGGGGTTTGGTGGGTTGGCACTGACTGGCCCTGTGAGATAATCGAAACCGATCGCGGCACCGGCAAACAGAATCATTCTACGAGGTAAGAAACAGTGGACGACAATCGCAAGAGAGCACTGGCCGCCGCACTCGGTCAGATCGAGAAGCAGTATGGCAAGGGCGCGATCATGCGCATGGGTGACGACTCGGCGCGCAAGGACGTGCCGGTGGTGTCGACCGGATCGCTGGCGCTGGATGTGGCGCTGGGCGTGGGCGGTCTGCCGCGTGGTCGTGTGGTCGAAATCTACGGCCCGGAGTCGTCCGGCAAGACGACGTTGACTCTGCACGCCGTGGCTGAGGCCCAGAGGGCTGGCGGTACGGCCGCATTCGTCGATGCCGAGCATGCCCTGGACCCGAGTTACGCCGAGAAACTGGGTGTGAATGTCGATGATCTGCTGGTCTCGCAGCCCGATACCGGCGAGCAGGCCCTGGAAATCACCGACATGCTGGTGCGTTCCGGCGCGGTCGATATCGTCGTGGTCGACTCGGTCGCGGCACTCACGCCCAAGGCCGAGATCGAGGGCGAAATGGGCGATTCCCATGTCGGCCTGCAGGCCCGCCTGATGAGCCAGGCACTGAGAAAGCTGACCGCCAACATCAAGCGCACCAACTGCATGGTGATCTTCATCAACCAGATCCGCATGAAGATCGGCGTGATGTTCGGTTCGCCCGAGACCACCACCGGTGGTAATGCGCTCAAGTTCTACTCCTCGGTGCGCCTGGATATCCGCCGCATCGGCGCGATCAAGCGCGGCGACGAAGCGGTCGGCAACGAGACCCGCGTCAAGGTGGTCAAGAACAAGATGGCGCCGCCGTTCAAGCAGGCGGTGTTCGAGATCCTTTACGGCGAGGGCATTTCGCGCGAGGGCGAACTGATCGAGCTGGGCGTGGAACACGGCCTGGTCAAGAAGTCCGGTGCCTGGTACAGCTACGGCGACGACCGCATTGGCCAGGGCAAGGACAACGTGCGCCAGTTCCTCAAGGACAACCCGGACATGGCCGCAGACATCGAGCGGCAGGTGCGAGAAAAGCTGTTGCCCAAGACCATGCCGGCAAGCGATGCCGCGGGCGAGGAAGCCAAGTCGAAGGCCGGGTGAGGTCTGTCTGAGACGTGACCGAGAGCGGGATCAACCACGCTGAATTGCGCGAGGCCGCGTTGCGCCTGCTGGCGCGGCGCGAGCACTCGTACCTCGAGCTGGTGCACAAGCTGACCCGACGCGGCTGGCCAGAGGCGGAAGTCGAAGCGCTGGTCGATGAGCTGGCCGGAGAGAACCTGCAGTCCGACGAGCGTTTTGCCGAAAGCTACGTGCGCTCGCGCGTGGCAAGACATTACGGCCCGATTCGCATTCGGGCCGAGCTGGGCGAGCGCGGCATAGATCGTGTCCTGGCCGAGCGAATCCTGCGCGAGCAGGAAGTCGACTGGTTCGGCCTGGCTGCAGACTGGTACCAACGCCGTTACGGTACGCAGCCGGCGGCAGAAGATCTCAGGGAACGATCCCGCCGGCAGCAGGCCCTGGCGCGCCGCGGCTTCGCCCACGAGCACGTACGGGAACTGTTCGATTAGTCGCCTGTTCCCGTATCCTGTCCCGCAGGACGACGAACACGCGGCGCGTCAGAGACACATCGGCGCCAGGCTTCAGGCCAGCGCGTGTGTTTCGGCCTCGGGCGCGGGGCTTCCAGCAATGTTCTATTCACCGCGCGCCAGGAGTCTGGCATCGGCCATGGCATCGTCCACGGCGCGCTGGATGCACACCGCGGTGGACGGCTGCCCCTGCGGATAGCTCTCGGCCAGTTCCTCGCAGATACGGGTAGCCGCATCCTGGATACGAGCTTCCAGAGTGAACATATCGGTTGTCCGCTGCAGGTCGAGGTCATCGAAGTCCACCATGGCGCTTCGCTCGATTGTTTCGACCCGCGTGCGGCTGCCGGGGCGTGCTCGTTCCCGCGTGACGCGTGGTGCAACGACGGTAATGCGATCCTCCCGATCTTCCTCATCGGCGTGTGCCAGCTCGATCACCGGCGACTTGCCGGGTGAAAGCATCGTCAGCAAGACAGCGGCAAGAACGATGCCCGTCACAAGGCTGAATTTGGTCATGACTGCTACTCCCGTTGAAAGATTGTGTTCGCGCTTCAAGCGGCGCGAACTAGAGATGTTATGACCAGAAACGAGGCGACATTGTGATATGGATCAACAAAAAGTGAAGTTCGTCACACTTTTGGTTTTTGATTGGCTTTCGGTTCCTGTGTCAGGAACCGGGCGCGGCTTGGGGCAAGGTTGTTTCGACGCGCATCGCTTGCGCCCGGTACCTCCTCAAGTACGCCCGTAGCCGCCGCCCCCGGGAGTCTGGATGACGAGGACGTCATCAGGCTGGACTTCCGCACGGTCGGTGCCGGTGAGATCGGTACGGGTTCCGTCGGGGTGTTCGATCCAGGCCTTGCCGGTGCTGGCATCGCCGCCGCCCTGGATGCCCGACGGGGCGATCGTGCGGCTGTTGGCGAGCACGGCGACGGTCATGTCTTCGAGGAAGCGGATGCGGCGTTCGCAGCCGTTGCCGCCGCGCCAGCGGCCGTCGCCGCCGGAATCCGGGCGCACGCCGAATCCGTCCAGGCGCACGGGGAAGCGGGTTTCCAGGATCTCGGGATCGGTCAGGCGCGAGTTGGTCATGTGCACGTGCACCGCGTCGGCGCCGTTGAATCCCTGGCCGGCCCCGGCGCCGCCGCACAGCGTTTCGTAATGCTGGTGGCGGTCGTTGCCGAAGGTGAGGTTGTTCATGGTGCCCTGGCTATTGGCAAGCACGCCCATGGCCGCGAGCAGCGCGTCGGAGACGACCTGGCTGGTCTCGACATTGCCGGCGACCACGGCGGCCGGATGCACGGGACTGAGCATGGAGCCTTCGGGCACGACCAGGTCGATGGGCGCCATGCAGCCGTCGTTCAGCGGAATGTCGTCGGCGACCAGGGTGCGCAGCACGTAGAGCACGGCGGCACGGGTGACCGCGCGCGGGGCGTTGAAGTTGTCGTCCTGCTGCTTGCTGGTGCCGGTGAAGTCGATGGTGGCGTGGCGCTTTTCACGATCCACGCTCACGCGCACTTCGACCTGCGCGCCGTTGTCGAGATGCTTGATCCAGTGACCGTCTCCGAGCCGGTCGAGCACGCGCCGGACCTGTTCGGCGGCATTGTCCTGCACATGGCCCATGTAGGCACGCACGACCTCGAGACTGAACTGATCGATCATGCCGTGGAGTTCCCGGATGCCGCGCGCATTGGCCGCGATCTGGGCCCTGAGGTCGGCGAGGTTCTGGGCGAGATTGCGCACCGGCCAGTCGCCGCCGGTGAAGACCTCGGTGAGTGCGTCTTCGAGCAGTTCGCCGGCGCGCACCGCGCGCATCGGTCCGATCAGCACGCCTTCCTCGTCGATGGTGTGGCTGTGCGGCGGCATGGAGCCGGGCGTGATGCCGCCGACATCGGCGTGGTGGGCGCGGCTGGCGGTGTAGAACAGCACCTCGCCGGCCTCGTCGAAACAGGGGCTGACCACGGTGAGATCGGGCAGGTGGGTGCCGCCGGCGTAGGGGTCGTTGAGCAGAAAGACATCGCCCGGGGCCATGTCGTCGCCGAAGGTGTCGATGACCGAGCGCACGCTCTCGCCCATCGATCCGAGGTGAACCGGCACGTGCGGGGCGTTGGCCACCAGGTGACCCTGGCCGTCGAACAGCGCGCAGGAGAAATCCAGCCGTTCCTTGATATTGGCCGACCAGGCGGTCTGCTGCAGCACCGCGCCCATGTGCTCGGCGATGGCCATGAACAGGTTGTTGAAGACTTCCAGCATGACCGGGTCGGCGCGGGTGCCGATATCGGCCGTGTCCTCGGCGCCGTGGCGGCGGTCCAGCACCAGGTGGCCGCGGCGGTTGCGTCGGGCCGACCAGTTCGGCTCCAGCACGGTGGTGGAGTTGGGTTCGATGATGATGGCCGGGCCGTCGATGCGCTGGCCCGGGGCGAGGGTGTCGCGTTCGTAAACCGGGGTGTCCGGATGCTCCCGGCCGGCCATGAACGTGGCCACGCGCACGGCCGGTTCGGGGGTGGTGTCGGCGCTGCCGGTTTCGAGTTCGGCTTCCTCGGCCATGGCCTGGCTGTGGCCGATGGCCTCGACGATGCCGGCCTCGATGACCAGCGCGCGGTTTTTCATGGTGAAGCCGAACTTCTGCTTGTGCAGCCGGGCGAAGGCGCGCTCGATGGCATCGCGCGAGCCGTGATCGACCAGCAGCGTGGTGTCGGTGCCGGAGTACTTGACCTGCAGCTTGCGCTGCACGCTGATGTGTTTGGGCTCGATGCCCTGGGCGGTGAGTTCCTCGCGCGCGTCCTGTTCGACCGGGCGAAAGTCCTCGTCGAGCTGCCGGGGCAGGGCATCGTCGAGTTCGGCGTTGACGCCGAACTCGCGCATGGCGGTGACGTCGGCCAGGCCCATGCCGTAGGCCGACAGTACGCCGGCATGCGGGTGGATCAGCACCCGCGAGATGCCCAGCTCGTCGGCCACCAGGCAGGCGTGCTGGCCGCCGGCGCCACCGAAACAGTTCAGCGTATAGCCGGTCACGTCGTGGCCGCGCTGCACCGAGACCTTCTTGATGGCGTTGGCCATGTTGGCCACGGCGATGGACAGGAAGCCCTCCGCGACTTGCTTCGGGCCGCGTTCGTCGCCGGTGGCGGTGCGGATTTCCTCGCACAGTTCACTGAACTTTTCGTCGACGACGTCGGCGTCGAGCGGCTGGTCGGCATCGGGGCCAAACACGCGGGGAAAGAAGTAGGGCTGGAGCTTGCCGAGCATGACGTTGCAGTCGGTGACCGTCAGCGGCCCGCCCCGTCGGTAGCAGGCCGGGCCGGGGTCGGCGCCGGCCGAGTCGGGGCCGACGCGGTAGCGGCTGCCGTCGAAATGCAGCTTCGAGCCGCCGCCGGCGGCCACGGTGTGGATCTCGAGCATGGGCACGCGCAGGCGCACGCCGGCGATCACGGTCTCGAAACTGCGCTCGAACTCGCCGGCATAGTGCGAGACGTCGGTCGATGTGCCGCCCATGTCGAAGCCGATCACGCGCTCGCACCCGGCCATGGCGGCGGTGCGCACGCAACCGACGATGCCGCCGGCCGGGCCGGAGAGGATGGCGTCCTTGCCGGCGAAGGTCTGGGCGTCGGTCAGTCCGCCATCGGATTTCATGAACTGCAGGGTGACTTCGCCGAGATCGGCGGCCACGCGGTCGGCGTAGCGTCTGAGTACCGGCGAGAGGTAGGCGTCGACCACGGTGGTGTCGCCGCGGCCGATGAAGCGGATCAGCGGGCTGACCTGGTGCGACAGGCTGACCTGGGAAAAGCCGATCTCGCGCGCGATCCGACCGACCTGGCGTTCGTGATCGTGGTGGCGGTAGCCGTGGACGAAAATGACCGCCAGGGCGCGGATGCCCTTATCGAAGACTTCTTTGAGTTGCTCGCGGATCCGGTCGGGATCGGGGGGCTGCAGGACCTTGCCGTGGGCGTCGATGCGCTCGTCGATCTCGATGACCTCGTCGTAGAGCTGCTCGGGCCGGCGGATGTCGAGTGCGAAGATCTCCGGGCGCGACTGGTGGCCGATGAACAGCGCGTCGCGAAAGCCCCTGGTGGTGACCAGCACGGTCGGTTCCCCGCGCCGTTCGAGCAGGGCGTTGGTCGCCACCGTGGTGCCCATGCGCACGTGTTCGATGTCGGTGTCGGGAATGGGATCGCCCGGGTTCAGCTCAAGCAGGCGGCGGATGCCCTCGGTGGCGGCATCCTCGTATTGATCCGGGTTCTCCGACAAAAGCTTGGTCGCGACCAGCTCACCGTCGGGACACCGTGCCACCAGGTCGGTAAACGTGCCGCCACGGTCGATCCAGAACTGCCAGCGACGGCGTCGTTGACTGGCACGGTCGATTGCAGGCGGCAGGTTCATGGGGCAAATGTAGCAAAGTCGTTGTGCCTTCGTAGGCCGGCGTTGCACCGCCGGCGTTTATGGTGCTTGATATGTCGTCCCGCCGGGGATGCAACCCCGGCCTACTCCTCCTGCACCGGGTAGGCCGGCCTAGCGTAGCTTGGAGGCGCAATGCGGCTTGCCGTAGGCAAGAAGCGTTGCGGCGGAGAGCGGCCACGCGTGTGGCCGGCGTATTCGGCATTTGATGTGTCTTCATGCAGGGGGCACGCGCGGCCGGCCTGCGGTATGGCGCATTGCTCAGCAAACCACGCTTGTCCCTTGGTACAGGTGACGCATGCGCTGGAAATTGGGTACCCTTGTGCCGGTCTTCCAACAACCCCGACAACCACCATGACCGAACCGCTTTGGACGCCTTCGGCCGAGCGCCGTGCCGCCGCCAACATGAGTCGTTTCATCCAGCTGATCTCCAGCCAGCTCGACCCGTCCGTGCAAGACTGGGACACGTTGTACCAGTGGTCGCTCGAGCATCCGGAATCCTTCTGGAACGCGGTGTGGGAGTTCGGTGACGTGGTCGCAGAGACGCGCGGCAGGCAGGTCACGGAGAACTGGCCGGCGATGCCGGGCACGAAGTGGTTCCCGCAAGCCCGGCTGAACTTTGCCGAGAACCTGCTCAAGCACCGCGACGATCGCACGGCACTGGTGTTTGCCGGCGAATCGGGCATGCGCCGCGAGATCAGCTACCGCGAACTGCATGCCGAGGTCGCGCGCGTGGCCCGCGCCCTGCGCGAGATGGGCGTGGAGGAGGGCGATCGCGTGGCCGGTTACCTGCCCAACCTGCCCGAGACCGTCATTGCCATGCTGGCGGCCAGCTCCATTGGTGCGGTGTGGTCGTCGTGCTCGCCGGACTTCGGCGTGCAGGGCGTGCTGGATCGCTTCGGCCAGATCGAGCCCAAGGTGCTGTTCGTTGCCGCTGCCTATCGCTACAACGGCAAGGATTTCGATTGCCTGGGCCGGGTGCGTGAGTTGGTCGACAACATGCCGTCGATCGAGCGCGTGGTGGTCACGCCTTACATGGCCGCATCGCCGGACCTGTCCGGGCTGGACAAGGCCGTGATGTGGGACGAGTTCGCCGACAACGGCGCCGACACCATCGAGTTCGCGCAGCTGCCCTTCGACCATCCGCTCTACATTCTCTATTCATCCGGCACCACCGGCGTGCCCAAGTGCATCGTCCATAGTGCCGGCGGAACGCTGCTGCAGCACCTCAAGGAGTTGCAGCTGCATACCGATCTCAGGCGCGACGACAAACTGTTCTACTTCACTACCTGCGGCTGGATGATGTGGAACTGGCTGGTCTCCGGCCTGGCCGTGGGCTCGACCGTGGTGCTCTACGACGGCTCTCCGTTCTACCCCGACGGCAATGTGCTGTGGGATTTGGTCGATGAGGTCGGGATTTCGGTCTTCGGCACCTCGGCGAAGTGGATTGCCGCCTGTGACAAGGCCGGCATCAAGCCGCGTGAATCGCACGATCTCGACCACCTCAAGGCCATTCTTTCGACCGGCTCGCCGCTGTTGCCGGAATCGTTCGATTACGTCTATCGCGATGTGAAGGAAGACCTGCAGCTGAGCTCGATCTCCGGCGGCACCGACATCGTCTCCTGCTTTGCTCTGGGCAACCCGCTGCTGCCGGTCTACAAGGGTGAGCTGCAGTGCCGCGGGCTGGGCATGAAGGTCGAGATCCGCGCCGATGACGGTCGCGTGGTCACCGACGAGACCGGCGAGTTGACCTGTTCCATGCCGTTTCCGTGCATGCCGGTGATGTTCTGGAACGATCCCGACGGAGCGCGCTACCGCGGCGCCTATTTCGAGACCCACGGAGGCGTGTGGGCGCATGGCGACTATGCCCGCCTGACCCCGCGCGGCGGGGTGGTCATCTACGGTCGCTCGGATGCCACGCTCAACCCCGGCGGCGTGCGCATCGGCACTGCCGAGATCTACCGCCAGGTCGAAAAGCTCGACGAGATCATCGAATCGATCTGTGTCGGCCAGGACTGGGAGGGCGACGTGCGCGTGGTGCTGTTCGTGCGCCTGCGCGATGGGGTCGAACTCGACGACGAACTTCGCGATCGCATCCGCAAGACCGTCCGTGCCAATGCCACCCCGCGCCACGTGCCGGCCAAGATCATCGCCGTGCCCGACATCCCGCGCACCGTCTCGGGCAAGATCGTCGAACTGGCCGTGCGCAACGTCATCCACGGCCGCGAGGTCAAGAACACCTCGGCCCTGGCCAACCCGGAGGCGCTGGAGCATTACCGGGACCTGGACGAGTTGCGCGACTGAGTGTTGTTCCCCGGCGGTTCGGGGCCGGGGCGTCTTTCGTCCGCTGAGAGAATACAGATATCGTCGGCCCGCTATCCCACCTGGGTTGTTCCGGCATGACGCCGGATGGCCCGTTGCCTTACACTGCCGCTGGACTCCCGACCCAGGAACAACGTGATGCCACGAAATGGAATCCTCTCTTCGCTCGCGCTGCTGCCGTGCCTGATGGCTCTCACGGTACAGGCCGACGCCAGGCCGTTCGATCAGTTGCCACCCGAACAGCAGGCCTTCTGGCAGAAGCTGGGTGCGTTCTGCGACAAGGCCTTTCCCGGAGAGTTGTCGGATGTCACCGACTACTACCGTGATGCCCTGACCGATCGTGAACTGGTCGCGCATGGCGTGTCGTGTTCGGATGAGCGGATTCATGTCGCGCTGCATGTCGACGACAACCGTTCGCGCAACTGGATCCTGACCATTGTCGACGGCACCATCCGTCTCAAGCACGATCATCGCTATCCCGACGGCAGTGAGGAAGATATCAGCCAGTACGGAGGCGATGCCCCGGTGCCGGGCCTGCCTCGACGCCAGATCTTTCCCGCTGACGCGCATACCGCCGACATCCTGCCCCAGCGCGCCGACAACTTCTGGTTCATGGACTTCGTCGACGACGACACCTTCAACTACGGCGTGCACTGGCCGAAACAGGGGCACTCCGTGCGATTGGCGTTTGATTTGTCCCGCCCGGTCGAAGCGCCGCCGCTGCCCTGGGGATACGAGTAGCGCAGGCGCAATTGTCGCTGCCCCTTGCCCCCGGGGGACTTAAACTATATGTCTGACTCTTGAGTTCGCCCGTTCCAGGCTTTCCGATGAAAACCACTGCTGACATACGCCAGGCCTTTCTTGACTATTTCTCCGCGCGCGATCACCGCGTCGTGCCGTCCAGCGCGCTGATTCCGGCCAACGATCCGACCCTGCTGTTCACCAATGCCGGCATGGTGCAATTCAAGGACGTGTTCCTCGGTTCGGAGAAGCGTTCCTACACGCGTGCGGCCAGTTCGCAGCGCTGCGTGCGCGCCGGCGGCAAGCACAACGACCTGGAAAACGTCGGCTACACCGCCCGGCACCACACCTTCTTCGAAATGCTGGGCAACTTCAGCTTCGGCGACTACTTCAAGCAGGAAGCCATCGAGTACGCCTGGGAGTTTCTGACCGACACCTGCCAGCTGCCGCCCGAGAAACTCTGGGTGACGGTCTACGCTGATGATGACGAGGCCGCCGAGATCTGGCTCAACCACATCGGTGTCGATCCGGCGCGCTTCTCGCGCATCGGCGACAAGCCCGGCAAGCGCTACGAGAGCGACAATTTCTGGGCCATGGGCGAGACCGGCCCCTGCGGTCCCTGCACGGAAATCTTCTACGACCACGGGCCGGATGTGCCCGGTGGCCCGCCCGGCACGCCGGAGGAAGACGGCGACCGGTATATCGAGATCTGGAACCTGGTGTTCATGCAGTACGACCGCGCGGCCGACGGCACGATGTCGCCGCTGCCGGCACCCTGCGTCGATACCGGCATGGGGCTGGAGCGCCTGGCGGCCATTCTGCAGGGCGTGCACTCGAACTACGAGATCGACCTGTTCGACCACCTGATCGGTGCCGCGGCGAGGTTCACCGGCGCCAGCGACCGTGACGCGGCGTCGCTGAAAGTCATTGCCGATCACATCCGCGCCTGTTCCTTCCTGATCGTCGACGGCGTGCTGCCGTCCAACGAGGGTCGCGGCTACGTGCTGCGCCGCATCATCCGCCGCGCGATTCGCCACGGCTACAAGCTGGGCTGCGAAGACCTGTTCTTCGCGAAGATGGTCGCGCCGCTGGCCGAGGTGATGGGCGAGGCCTATCCCGAGCTGGCCGAGAAGCAGGCTCATGTCACCGAGGTGCTCGAGCGCGAGGAAGAACGATTCGGCGAGACGCTGGACCAGGGCATGAAGCTGCTGGAATCCGCCATTGCCGACCTGGCCGGCAGCGAGATTCCCGGCGATGTCGCCTTCAAGCTGTATGACACCTATGGCTTTCCGGTCGACCTGACGCGCGATATTGCCCGCGAGCGCGACCTGACCGTCGACGAGGCCGGCTTCGAGACGGCCATGAACGCCCAGCGCGAGCGCGCTCGAGCCGCCGGCAAGTTCGGTGCTTCCGACGGCATTCCGGCCGAGCTGATCGCCGAACTGCGCGCGACGCATTTTGTCGGCTACCAGTATCACCGGACCGATGCGTCCAAAGTGGTCGCCATCCTGGTCGATGGTCAGCCGGTCGATGCACTCGAGGCCGGCCAGGACGGCGTGGTGATTCTCGATCGCACGCCGTTCTATGCCGAGTCCGGCGGGCAGGTCGGCGATACCGGTCAGCTCGAAGGGCAGGATGCGCGCTTCGAAGTGACCGATACGCGCAAGCTCGCCGGTGCCTTCCACGGCCATGTCGGCAAGCTGGCCTCCGGCAGCCTGAAGCGCGGCGCGACGGTCTCGGCAGTGATCGATTCGCAGCGCCGTGCCGACATCGTGCGGCATCACTCGGCCACGCATCTTCTGCATTCGGCCCTGCGGACCGTGCTTGGCGAGCATGTCCAGCAGAAGGGGTCGCTGGTCGCGCCCGACCGTCTGCGTTTCGACTTCTCGCATCATGCGCCGGTGACCGAGGCGGAACTGAATGAAATCGAGCGCCTGGTCAACGAACAGATCCAGACTAATGCCGCGGCCGAAGCGAAGGAAATGTCGTTCGACGAGGCCATGGATGCCGGGGCGCTGGCGTTTTTCGATGAAAAGTACGGCGACGAGGTGCGCGTGCTGAGCTTCGGCGAGTTTTCCATGGAATTGTGCGGCGGTACCCATGTCGACCGCGTCGGCGATATCGGTCTGTTCAAGGTTGTGTCCGAAACCGGCATCTCGGCCGGTGTGCGGCGCGTCGAGGCGGTGGCCGGCCGCGTGGCCGTGGACTGGCTGCAGGGCCTGGACCGCTCGGTCCGACGCGTGGCCGGCCAGCTCAAGGCCAGCCCCGAACAGCTTGGCGATCGAGTCGAACAACTGCTCAAGCGCTCGCGCGAACTGGAAAAGGAGCTTGACCGCTTGAAAGGCAAACTGGCCTCCGCGGCCGGTTCCGACCTGGCCTCGCAGGCGGTCGACATCGATGGCGTCAAGGTGCTGGCCGCGCATCTCGACGGCATCGATCCCAATGGCCTGCGCGACACCGTCGACCAGCTCAAGAACAAGCTCGGTTCGGCTGTCATCGTGCTGGGCACGGCCGCCGGCGGCGGCGTGCGCCTGGTCGCCGGCGTGACCAGGGATCTTACCGACCGCATCAAGGCCGGCGAACTGGTCAATCATGTCGCCAGCCAGGTCGGCGGCAAGGGCGGCGGCCGCCCCGACTTCGCCCAGGCCGGCGGCAAGGACGCCGCCGCACTGCCCGGCGCACTGGATTCGGCACCGGACTGGATCCGCGAGCGGCTTTAATCCACTCCGCCCGCCGGACTTCACGTCAGGCCCGCATGTCCGTTATAATGCGCGGCTTGCCGTGAGACGGGTATAACCTGACGTCGGTTTGACGGAGGTGGCAGATTCGCCGCGTGCGGCGGTCTCGAAAATGACCCGCAGGGTCATCCCGGACGGCGCGCAGCGACGATCCGGGACCTCCCTGACGCTGCACTGCGCTTCCCGGTGCGAGGTCCCGGATAACGCCTTTGGCGTTTCCGGGACGACAGGACGTAAGGTCAGGGTTCGTCAAGGACCGCCCGCCGCCAGGCGGCTTGGCATTTCCGGGTGCCGTTACAATTTGAGTTTTACGGAGAGGTGGCAGAGTGGTCGAATGCGGCGGTCTCGAAAACCGTTAACGGGTTCTCCCCGTTCGAGGGTTCGAATCCCTCCCTCTCCGCCATCATTAAAAGGCCCCGCTAAAAGCGGGGTTTTTTAATGATCGTGGTGAGGGGGATCACGGATGAGAACCCCGGTTCGAACCGAGCGCCGCAGGCGCGAGCTCGATGCGCAGCTCGCGATAGCGAGCGGAGCTACCCGTAGCGAAGCGGAGGGCAAGCACCCGAAGGGTGCGCAGTCAATCCCTCCCTCTCCGCCATCATTAAAAGGCCCCGCTAAAAGCGGGGTTTTTTAATGATCGTGGTGAGGGGGATCACGGATGACAACCCCGGTTCGAACCGAACCTCACCCAACCCCCACTTAAGCCAGGTTGTAGACCTTTCCCCCGCGGTCTGGTGTAATGATGCGGCGTGAATGGACGATCGACCATCGAACCTTTTCTGTAAGGAGAGCAGTTGTGACCAAGGCGAAAAGCACGACGCACGAGACCACCGAGAAGGTGGCCGACAAGGCGCACGATGCGGTCGACAGCGCGGCGGAGAAGGCCGCCCGTGCCGAAGAGCGGCTGCGCGAGGCCAGCGAACAGGGGCATGACGTGCTCACCGCCGTGAGCGACTACGTGAAGGAGAATCCCCTGACCGCGCTGGGTCTGGCCTTTGCGGCCGGCACCATCTTCTCGTCGATTACCCGCCGCCGCTGATCGAATCCGATCATGTCCGACAGCGATGAGTGGCCACGATCCGGGGCGGGTCGTGCCGGCGAGTCTCCGTCATCCGAAGACGAGATGCTGCGCTGTGCCGGGCAGATGCTTGGCGAGGGCAGGGCGCTGGTTCAGGACTACCTGGACCTGCTGGCAGTGGAAGGTCAGCTGGCCGGCCGGTCGCTGGTGCTCATGCTGGCGCTGGCCATCTGCCTGGCACTGGTCCTCGTCGCGGCCTGGATCTTTCTGACGCTTTCCGGCGCGATGTGGCTGGTACAGCGCGAGTGGCTGACGGCGGCGCAGGCCTTGCTGGCCGGCGCCGGGGCCCATGTGCTCGCCGCGCTCGCGATTGGGCTCTGGGTTCGTCGCTTGTCGGGCAACCTGGTGTTTGCCGGTTTCCGTGAAGCGATCGAACGCGACGAGCCGGACGGAACGCCGGAGGACCGGACATGATCGGCAAGATTCCGGGGCTGAAGCGGGAACGGCGGCGGATTACCCGCCGCATTGCCGAGAGGCGAGGCCGCATTCATCACCTGGGATTGGCGTGTCGCCAGCATGGGCGGGACTGGATGCACTCGTCGCGGGCCCTGGTGCAGGCGTTCCTGGCCGGTTTCTTCGTCGACCAGGCCCGGACGGTGGTGCCTGGCGAGGTCTCGCCGCTCAAGATTGCCTTGATGGTCCTGTTCCGCCGCCTGGAGGCGCTGACCGGCAGCGGTTCATGAAATGAAACAGCGCCTGCGGGAACGCGGAGCGCGTTCAGCCGCCGATGATGAGGGGTTCGGGTTCCAGGCGCAGGCCGAATTCGCGCTCGACCGAATCCTGTATCGTGTTGATCAGTGCCAGCAGGTCGGCCGTGGTGGCGCGGCCGCGGTTGACCAGGACCAGTGCATGCCGGGCATAGACGCCCGCGTCTCCAATGAATTTCCCCTTCCATCCCAGTGTCTCGATCATGCGCCCGGCGCCGAGCTTGATCCGCCCGTCGGGCATGGGCCAGTGGGGCAGGTCGGGGTGGATCGACAGCAGTTCCCGGGCCTGCGCTTCATCGACGATCGGATTCTTGAAGAAGCTGCCGGCATTGGAAAGACGGGCCGGATCGGGCAGGCGGTGCCGGCGCAAGCGCATGACCGTGGCGGCCAGCTGCCGGGCCGTGGGCTGGTCGATGCCGGCCTGGTCGAGCGCATCCCGCAGGCTGGCGTAGCGGGTATCGGGATTGAATCGCCTCGAGAGCCTGAGTGTGACCGATGTGATCAGGAACCGCCCGGGCTCGCCCGACTTGAAACGGCTGTCGCGGTAGGCAAAGTCGCATTCCTTGCGGCTGAGACGACAGGGGCGTTGCTCGACCCGGTCCCAGGCGTCGACATGCTCGGTGAGATCGGATAACTCCACCCCGTAGGCACCGATGTTCTGCATGGGCGCGGCACCGACCGAGCCGGGAATCATGACCAGGTTCTCCAGACCGTGCAGGCCGCGATCGATGCAGGTGCGTACCAATTGATGCCAGTTCTCGCCGGCCGCGGCGGTGACCAGTACATCGTCACCACGGTCCTCGAAGGACAGGCCCGAGAGCCGGTTGAGCAGGATGCGGCCCGGCCAGTTGCCGATGAACAGCGTGTTCGAGCCGCCGCCGAGGACCAGCTGGTCTTTATCCGTCGGCGGCAGGACCGCGATCTGTTCGGGGCTGTGCAGTATGGCCAGCTCGGCTGTGCGTGCCGGCAGGCGGAAGGTGGTCAGGTCCGTGAGGTCGGCGTCACGGACGATCTCAATCGCCCTGTTCATCAGCCCCGAGCCAGGCACGGATGCATTCGCCGATCAGTTCCGGGCCGCGGTAGATGAAGCCGGTGTAGATCTGCACCAGGTTGGCGCCGGCGCGTTTCTTGTCGGCGGCATCCTCGCCGCGAGTGACGCCGCCCAGACCGATGATCGGGAAGTCGGGGCCGAGCACGCCTCTTGCGGTCGCCAGCGTGCGGTCGGCCAGCGTCTTGGCCGGCGCACCACTCAAGCCCCCGGCCTCGTCGGCATGCCGATGGCCGGACACCGCACTGCGATCCAGCGTGGTGTTGGTGGCAATCAGCCCGTCGATGCCGGATTGGGCGATGACTTCGAGCGACGCGGTCAAAGCTGTTTCGTCCCAGTCCGGGGCGATCTTGACCAGCATGGGCCGATGGCCGTCATGTTGACTGGCCAGGGCGTCGCGGGCGGCGACCAGCTCGGCGAGAAACTCGCTCAAGTGCCCGGTGTCCTGCAATTCGCGCAGGTTGGCGGTATTGGGCGAGGAGATGTTGACCGTGACGTAGTCACAGTAGGGGTAGACCTTTTCGAGGCAATGCCGGTAGTCGGCCGCGGCCTGATCGACCGGCGTGTCTTTCTGCTTGCCGATATTGGCGCCGATGATGCCCTTGTAGCGCGTGGACTTCAGTCGCTCGACCAGGTGATCGACGCCCTTGTTGTTGAAGCCGAGCCGGTTGATCAGCGCCTGGTGTTCGGGCAGGCGGAACATGCGTGGCTTGGGGTTGCCCGGCTGCGGCTTCGGGGTCACCGTGCCGACTTCGATGAAGCCGAAGCCGAGTGCGCCCAGCGCATCCATGTGATCGCCGTTCTTGTCCAGCCCGGCCGCCAGTCCGACCGGGTTGGGAAAGTGCAGACCCATCAGCTCCACCGGTGCCGCGGGCGCACAGCCGCCCATCAGCCGCGGCAGTCCGACAAACCGGCCCGCCGACAGCGCGTTCAATGCGACATCGTGCGCCACCTCCGGGGGGAGGAGGAAGAGTCCGTTTCTAAGCCAGTTGTACATGGTTGGGGACAGGTTTCAGGGTTCAGGTTTCAGGGTTCAGGAAAAGCATTTCGGAGCCTCCCCTGAAACCTGAACGCTGAACCCTGAAACCTTCATTCCTCAAAGGTCGAACTTGATGCCCTGGGCCAGCGGCATTTCGCGCGACCAGTTGATGGTGTTGGTCTGGCGGCGCATGTAGGCCTTCCAGGAGTCCGAGCCGGATTCGCGTCCGCCGCCGGTTTCCTTTTCACCACCGAAAGCGCCGCCGATTTCCGCACCCGAGGTGCCGATGTTGACGTTGGCAATTCCGGTGTCCGAGCCGCGATGCGACAGGAAGAACTCGGCGTTGCGGATGTCGGTGGTGAAGATGGACGACGACAGGCCCTGGCGCACGTTGTTGTGCATCTCCATGGCCTCTTCCAGCGTCTTGTAGGACATGACGTAGAGGATCGGCGCGAAGGTTTCTTCCTGGACGATGTCCCAGTCGTTTTCGGCCTTGATGATGGTCGGCTCGACGAAGAATCCGTCGCGCTCGATGCGCTTGCCGCCGGTGAGTACTTCGCCGCCGGCGGCTTTCGCGCGTTCCACGGCTTGCTCGAAGCGCTTGACCGCATTCTCGTCGGTCAGCGGGCCCATCAGGGTGTCGGGATCGAGCGGATCGCCAATACGCACCTGGCCGTAGGCCTTGACCAGCGCCTCGGTAACCTTCTCCTCGATCGACTCGTGGACGATCAGGCGGCGGGTGGTGGTGCAGCGCTGGCCGGCGGTGCCGACGGCGCCGAAGACAATGGCCGGAATGGCCAGGTCCAGATCGCCGGTCTCGTCGAGGATGATGGCATTGTTGCCGCCCAGCTCGAGCAGGCTCTTGCCCATGCGTGCGGCCACGCGCTCGCCGACCTTGCGCCCGATCTGGCTGGAGCCGGTGAACGACATCAGCGCGACGCGCTCGTCGTCGATGAAGCGCTCGGCGAGCTGGTGGCCGTTTTCCATGAACGAGGTGAACACCGGCGGATAATCGGTATCGGCCAGTGCCTCGTTGATGATGTTCTGGACTGCGGCACAGCACAGCACGCCCTTCGGGCTGGGCTTCCACACCGTGGCGTTGCCGCAGATCGCCGAGATGAAGGCGTTCCAGGCATAGACCGCGACCGGGAAGTTGAAGGCGGTGACCACGCCGACCACGCCCAGCGGATGCCACTGCTCGTACATGCGGTGGCCGGGGCGCTCGGAATGCATGGTGTTGCCATAGAGCATGCGCGACTGGCCAAGGGCGAAATCGCCGATGTCGATCATTTCCTGGACTTCGCCGTCACCTTCGGGCTTGATCTTGCCCATTTCGAGAGAAACCAGTGAGCCGAGAGCATCCTTGTAATCACGCAGGGCATCGTTGGCCAGGCGCACGGCATTGCCGCGCTCCGGTGCCGGCACCAGGCGCCAGGCCTCGGCCGCTTCCTGGGCGGTCTTGATGACCTTTTCATAGTCGGCCTCGGTGGCGCTGCTGACCTTCGCGATCACCGACCCGTCGGTGGGGTTGATCGATTCGACCAGGTTGTCCTGGCTGATGGCCGAGAACTGGCCGGGGCCGAAGCAGGCGCCGGGGTTGATGTCTTTCAGTCCGAGGCGATTGAGAAGTTCGCTGTGCTTGCTCATGATCCGGTATTTCTCCCGAGTAGTGCGTTCAAACCGCCCATTATCGCACTGTTACCGGTTCGAGTCAGTGCGGGGCATGATATTCTTGCCGCTCAATCAGGGTTGTGCTCAAGTTTCGTTCGGCCGGGCGTCGGTTCGATCGGCGGTTTTGTGTACCCTGTAACCGAACTATCGAAACTATCCGGCCGGGGCGTGGTCAGTTGAGCATGTAGCCCGGCCGTCTGCAAGGAACCGAGGGCGGCCCAGATGGGCGAACGGGAAGTCGATCAACAACTGGTAGAGCGTGTCCAGAAAGGAGACAAGAAGGCTTTCGATCTGCTGGTGTCGAAATACCAGCACAAGATCATCAGCCTGATTTCGCGCTATGTCTCCGATCATGCCGAAGCGATGGATGTCGCCCAGGAAGCCTTCATCAAGGCCTACCGCGCCATTCCGCGCTTCCGTGGAGACAGCGCATTCTATACCTGGATCTACCGGATCGCGATCAATACGGCCAAGAACCACCTGGTCGCACAGGGCCGTCGCCCCCCGCTGTCCGATGTCGATGCACAGGACGCGGAACAATTTCAGGTCGATACGCGTCTCAAGGAGCAGGATTCGCCCGAGCATGAGCTGCTCAAGCAGGAAATCGAGAGCACCATCAATGAGGCGATCGCCGATTTGCCCGAAGACCTGCGCGTGGCCATCACGCTCCGGGAAATGGAAGGTTTGAGTTACGAAGAGATCGCGACGACCATGGATTGCCCGATCGGCACCGTGCGATCAAGAATTTTCCGGGCTCGTGAGGCCATCGATGCACGCCTCCGGCCCTTGCTGGACAACCAATGAATACGGACGATAGACGATGAGCGAGTCGAACCGGGAACACCTCTCTTGCCTGATGGACGGAGAACTCGACCGGAGCGCGCAACAGTTCCTGCTGCGCCGGATGGCCGAAGACTCCGAGATGCAGGAGGCCTGGCGACGATTCCACACGGTCCGTGCATGCATGCACGATGAAATGCTTGCTGCCGGCAATCTTGCCGATCGAGTTGCCGCCGCGATTTCCGACGAACCCGCGGTCGTTCCAGGCGGGCGAATGGCGGCCTGGTTCAAGCCGGTAGCCGGTGGTGCGATCGCTGCCAGCGTGGCGCTGGTGGCTATTGTCGGCATCAACTCCAGCATGCTCGACCGACAGTCCGAGCCATCCGAGCAGCAGGGATTCGTCAGCCAGTCCACTTCCCTTGACGAACCCTTTGCCCGGTCCACGGTGCCATCGACGGTTCCGGTCAGTTTCTCCGAAAGCAGTGCCGCCGAGCGCCAGCGCATCAGTGGGCACGTGCTGCGTCACCACCAGGCGTCCGGGGGCGCCGGGTTCATTTCCTACGTGCCCATCGTGACCGGTGTCAGTAATGAAAGCGTCGAAATCCAGTTGCAGAAGCGTCGGACCGATGACGAGAATCCAGACACAGAAGCGCGCGCTGCCGGGCGCTAGAGCCATGGCCGGCGAATTCCGATTCATGCGGGCGGTGGCGGTCTTGCTGGCCGGCAGTCTGGCTTCATTTTCAGTGCAGGCCGAGGACGATGTGCAGCACTGGCTGGATCGCATGGCCCGGGCCATCGAGACCCTTGATTACCGCGGCACGCTTGTGCATGTGCGCGAGGACCGCGTCGACACCCTTCGCATCATCCATCGTGCTGACGAGGACGGAGTGCGGGAGCGAATCTACGCCATCGACGGCGAGCCGCGTGAAGTGCTCCGCGACGGCAACAAGGTGCGCTGCCTGCTTCCCGGCGACCAGCCCCAGGTGCTTGAAAGCCAGCTGGCCGGCCGGCTGTTGCCAAATCTGCCGATCAATCGTCTGACCAGTCCGGAATCGGCCTATGACATGGCGATGGCCGGCAGCGAGCGGGTCGCTGGTCTGGCTACGCGCATCGTGAATATCGAGCCGCGCGATCAGTACCGTTACGGTTACCGGTTCTGGCTGGAGGAGAGTACCGGCATGCTGCTGCGGTATGTGTTGATCGATCCCGATGGGCGCCAGTTGCAGCAGCTGTCGTTTGCCAGTATTGAACTGGGTGCATCGATCTCCGATGCCGAACTGGCGCCGGCGATGATCGATGCACCCAAGGTGCTGACCACGCGTCTGCATGATGCCGAGGGCCAGATCCGTTCCGGGCGTCGCCAGGAAGCCTTTCGCGACCGCGTTCCGGATGGCTTCCGCCTGGCCAACATTGGCAAGGGGCGCTCGGAGAACGGCGAGGAGTTCGAACATCTTCTGTTCAGCGATGGGCTGGCCAGCTTTTCCATCTACATTGAACAGTCTGCCCCCGATGCCATTGGCAGCCGAATCAAGGCCATGGGCGCGGTGCATGTCTTTACCGAGCAGGGCGAAGGGCGGACCGTGACGGTCGTCGGTGAAGTGCCGGCAGCCACCGTTGAATATGTCGGGCAGCGCTTCCGGCGTGGTGCCGCCGAGGTCAGTGCACGGCCGAATGAATGACTCCGACGCGGTTGCCTGGCAAGTTGCCGAGGTGCTGCAATCCGGAGGCGGTCAGGTACGGCTGCGATTCTCACAGCCCCGATCATGTCAGCGTTGCAGTGAAGGGCGAGGTTGTGGAGTCGGTATCTTCGGCGCCCTGTTTGGCCGTCGGGAGGTCGAAATCGACCTGCCTTTCGCTCCTGATCTCGAGTCCGGGCAGTGGGTCCGTGTCGGAATTCCGACGGCCACGCTGTTGCTGACTGCAGTGGCTGTCTACGGTTTGCCGCTGGCGGGGTTTGTGCTCGGTGCACTGCCCGCCTACTGGTGGGTCGAGTCGCCGCCATGGCGCGATTTGCTCTCCCTCCTCGGAGGGCTGGTGCTGGCGGCACTGGCCTGGCGCTGCGGCAGATTCGTCGTCCATTTCGGGCGCCGGCCGCGCATCGAGCCATTGTCTTGCCGGCCTGAAGCCACCAAATCATCAATCGTGTAATACCAACCAGACTCCTGGAGCAAAGATGCTGAAACGAATCCTTGTTGCCACGGCCATGTTGCTTGCCATTTTGCTGATGCAGCAGGCACAGGCCGCTCGTGACGATTTCACTGACCTGGTGGAGCAGTCCATCCCGGCGGTGGTCAATATCGAAACGACACGTTTCGGGTCGCGTCCCTCGGACCAGCCGGAGGAGCGCAGCGACATGCCCGAGGACCTGCCTGAAATGTTCCGGCGCTTCTTCGACCCGCATGGTCGGGGGCCCCGCGGTCGACCGGATCGCCGCGGTGGCGGTTCCGGCTTCGTGATTGACAGCGACGGGCTGATCATTACCAATCACCATGTCATCGACGAGGCCGACGAGATCATCGTGCGCCTGGCCGACCGGCGCGAATTCGAAGCCGAACTGGTCGGCTCGGATGCCCAGACCGACATCGCCGTGCTGCGCATCGATGCCGATGACCTGCCGACGCTGGCGTTCGGCGAGACCCGGTCGCTCAAGCCAGGTGAGTGGGTCATTGCCATCGGCTCGCCATTTCAGTTCGAACAGTCGGTGACCGCCGGCATCGTCAGTGCCAAGGGCCGCACCCAGGGCGCGCAGCAGCAGTATGTGCCCTTCATTCAGACCGACGTGGCCATCAATCGCGGCAACTCCGGTGGCCCCCTGATCCGAACCGACGGCACCGTCGTCGGCATCAACTCGTGGATACTCAGCTCGCATGGCGGCAGTATTGGCCTGTCGTTTTCCATTCCGGTCGAGGTGGCCATGAACTCGGTCGAGCAACTGCTCGAGCATGGCCGCGTGCGGCGCGGTTACCTGGGCGTCGAGATCGGAGAGGTCACGCGCGATCATGCCGATGCCGCCGATCTGGATCGGCCGGTGGGCGCGCTGGTCAGCCGCGTGCAATCCGACAGCGCAGCAGAAGCGGCCGGTATCGAGGTCGGTGACATCATTCTGGAGTTCAACGGCATGCCGGTCGAACGCAGCGGCGATCTGCCGCCGATGGTCGGCATGGTGCGTCCGGGCAGCGAGGTCGAGTTGGTGATCTGGCGCTGGGGTGAGCGCAAGACCCTGACGGCCAGCCTGCACGAACTCGATGAAGAGGATGCGGCTGCACCGGCTGACGATGAGCCGGGCGAGCCGACCAACGCGCTTGGTTTGGTAGTGGAACCACTCACCTCCGAAATGCGCCGACGCATGGGCGATCCGGAAGGCGGCGTGCTGATCCGGGAAGTCGAGAGCGACAATGCCTATCGTGCCGGTGTGCGCGGCGGCCAGGTCATTCTGATGATCAACAACCAGCGCATCGGTGGCATGGATGATTTCCATGCCATTGTCGAGGCCCTGCCCGAGGGGCGCACTGTCGCTCTCCTGGTCCAGCGCTCCGACGGCAATACGGCATTCATCGCCTACCAGCCCGAGGTCGTGACGGAGGAGACCCCGGACTGACGAAGTCCGGCGAGCGGTCGCCTCGAGCCGCTATAATCTCCGTATTCGTTGTTTTTCCGCCCCCGGGTCTGCCCGGGGGCGTTTCGATTGGGAATTTATGACTGAAACCCGCCGCATCCGGAATTTCTCCATCATCGCGCATGTCGATCACGGCAAGTCGACACTGGCTGACCGTTTCATCCAGGTCTGCGGTGGATTGACCGATCGCGAAATGGCCGAGCAGGTGCTCGACTCGATGGACATCGAGCGCGAGCGTGGCATCACCATCAAGGCCCAGAGCGTGACGCTGGATTTCGAGGCGGCCAACGGCGAGGTCTATCAGCTCAACTTCATTGACACCCCCGGCCACGTCGACTTTTCCTACGAGGTGTCGCGCTCGCTGGCGGCCTGCGAAGGCGCCTTGCTGGTGGTGGACGCCGCCCAGGGCGTGGAAGCGCAAAGCGTGGCCAACTGCTACACGGCCGTCGAACAGGGCCTGGAAGTCATTCCGGTGATCAACAAGATCGATCTGCCCGCCGCCGACCCCGACCGAGTCAGGCACCAGATCGAGGACATCATCGGCATCGATGCCAGCGACGCGCTGCTGGTCAGCGCCAAGACCGGTGATGGCGTGCGCGAGATCCTGGAGGCGCTGGTCGAGCGCATTCCCGCACCCGAGGATCGTTCCGATGCACCGCTCAAGGCCCTGATCGTCGACTCCTGGTTCGACAATTACCTGGGCGTCAATTCCCTCGTGCGGATCAAGGAAGGCAGCCTCAGGAAGGGCGAGAAGATCCGCGTGATGTCCACCGGCGAAGAATACGGCGCCGACCAGGTCGGCATCTTCACGCCCAAGCGCACCCCCGGAAAGGAGCTGGGTTGCGGCCAGGTGGGTTTTGTCTCGGCCGGCATCAAGGAAGTACACGGAGCCCCGGTGGGTGACACCATCACCACCGCCCGCGAGCCGGCCGAAAAACCGCTGCCGGGATTCAAGGCACTGCAACCGCGTGTCTTTGCCGGGATCTTTCCGGTTGATTCGTCCGATTACCCGGATCTGCGCGAAGCGCTCGACAAGCTGCAGCTCAACGATTCGTCGCTGCAGTTCGAGCCTGAAACCTCTGTCGCGCTCGGTTTCGGTTTCCGCTGCGGCTTCCTCGGCATGCTGCACATGGAGATCGTGCAGGAGCGCCTGGAACGGGAGTATGACCTCGACCTGATCACCACCGCGCCGACGGTGATCTACGAGATCGAGATGACCGACGGGGAGGTCAGGACGCTCGACAACCCGGCCAGCATGCCGCCGGTCAACAAGATCTCCGAGATTCGCGAGCCGATCATTCTGGGCACCATCCTGGTACCCCAGGACCATGTCGGTCCGGTCATTGGCCTGTGCGAGGAGAAACGCGGTCACCAGCGCGATATGCGTTTCATCGGCGGCCAGGTCCAGCTCACCTACGAGTTGCCGATGTCTGAAGTGGTCATGGATTTCTTCGACCGGCTAAAGTCGGTCAGTCGCGGCTTTGCCTCGTTCGAGTATGATTTTCTGCGCCACCAGGCCGGGCCGTTCGTGCGCCTGGATCTGCTGATCAATGGTGAGCGGGTCGATGCACTCAGCACCATCGTCCACCGCGATGCCGCCGAGCGGCGCGGTCGTGAGCTGGCCGAGCGCATGCGCGAGTTGATTCCGCGACAGATGTTCGACATCGCCATCCAGGCCACGATCGGCTCGCATATCATCGCGCGTTCCACGGTCAAGGCGTATCGCAAGAACGTCACCGCCAAGTGCTACGGCGGCGATGTCACCCGCAAGCGCAAGCTGCTGGAAAAACAGAAAGCCGGCAAGCGCCGGATGAAGCAGGTCGGCAAGATCGAGATTCCGCAGGAAGCCTTTCTTGCCGTGCTGCGAACCGACCAGGAGAAATAGAACAAATGAATCTGGATTTTGCCCTGATCCTGACCGTGCTGACGCTGGTCACCGGTGTGTTCTGGATCATCGAGCGCTACTGGCGCAAGCGCCGCCAGAAAGCGGCCGAAACCACGGTATCGAAATCGGTCGAACTGGTCGGATCGCTGTTCCCGGTCCTGCTGCTGGTACTGGTGTTTCGTTCATTCCTGTTCGAGCCGTTCAAGATTCCCTCCGGCTCGATGATTCCCACGCTCTGGATCGGCGATTTCATCGTCGTCAACAAGTACGCCTATGGCCTGCGGCTGCCGGTCGGCAATCACCGCTTTCTGGAGGTCGGCGATCCCGAGCGTGGTGACGTGGCGGTATTCCGCTACCCGGTCGATCCGCGCATCAACTACATCAAGCGCATCATCGGTGTGCCTGGCGATACCGTGACCTATCGCAACAAGGTGCTGTTCATCAATGGCGATCCGGTCATCCAGGACCAGGTCGGTTCGTGGGTTGGCGAAGGGCTCAACCGCAATCCCCCGGGCACCCGCCCGGTCAAGCGCCTCGAGCACCTGGGCGAGGAACCACACCATATCGTGGTCTATCCCGAGCGTCCGGATCAGGAAACCCAGACCTGGACCGTGCCGGAAGGGCACTATTTCGTGCTGGGCGACAACCGGGACCAGTCGCTCGACAGCCGTGCCTGGGGAATGGTTTCCGAGGACCTGCTGGTGGGCCGTGCGGTACGAATCTGGATGCACTGGGACTGCTCGCGCGGCTGTGTGGACTGGAGCCGAATCGGTGATAGAATCCAGTGACAAAGGGTGGTTTGTCGAACCGGAACGGGGTTAGCTTCGAGGGAATCAACGAATGACGGCATTCAACAGGCAGCGCGGACTCAGTTTGCTCGGTTTCATGGGCGTGCTGGTGATCGTGCTGTTCTTTACCTATATTGGCATCAAGCTTGTACCGATATATCTCAACCACATGTCCGTGGTCAGTGAAATGAAGGCGGTGGCGGGCGAGCCCGGTGTGGCCAACCAGCCGGCGCAGACAACCCGTCGCCAGTTGTTGACGCGATTCGATATCAGTTATGTCGATCACGTCGGAGGCGAGAATGTGCGTATCGAGCACAGCGATGGTGTGAACCTGGTTGTCAGCTACCAGGTCGAGACCCACCTGATCGGCAACATTGACGCGGTCGTCAAGTTCCACCGTGTCGAAAGACTGCGCGATTGAATCATTGCGGGCTGTGCCGGGTATCGATTACCGGTTTCGAGATCCCGGTCTGCTCGAACGTGCGCTGACCCACCGCAGTTGCGGGCCGGGTCATTACGAACGCCTGGAATTTCTGGGTGACAGCCTGTTGAGCCTGGTCATTTCCGAGCAGCTCTACCACCGGCGTCCGCATGCCCCCGAAGGTGATCTCAGCCGCCTGCGCTCGCGACTGGTGCGCGATGTCACGCTGGCATCGATTGCCCGTGAACTGAATCTTGGCGAGCATCTGCGGCTGGGCGTCGGTGAACTCAAGAGTGGTGGGTTCCTGCGCGAATCCATCCTGGCCGATGTGTTCGAGTCCGTCATCGGCGCCATCTTCCTCGACGGGGGCTTTGAGGAGGCCCGGCGGGTGGTCTGCGAGGTCTTCGAGCCGCGACTGGCATCGCTGCCGGAGGCCGATACGCTCAAGGATCCCAAGACCCGGCTGCAGGAGTTGCTGCAGGCCCATGGGCATGAATTGCCCGAATATGAAGTGATCGACGAGTCCGGCGCCGACCACGCCAAGTGCTTTCGGGTCGAGTGCCGGGTCGGCGGGCTGACCGCTCCGGTCACGGCGGAGGCGGCCAGTCGGCGCAAGGCCGAACAGGGCGCGGCGAAGATCATGCACGAACGACTGATCGAGTATTTTCAGCCCGGCAATGGCAACGGGCAGACAACCGCAACAGATGCTGGAGAAGGCAAACGATGACGACCCGCTGCGGCTACGTGGCCCTGCTTGGACGGCCCAATGTGGGTAAGTCCACCCTGCTCAATGCCCTGGTCGGAGAGCACCTGGCCATTGTGACCCACAAGGCGCAAACCACGCGCCACCGCATCAACGGTATCGTCAACCGTGAGCAGGGGCAGGCGGTTTTTGTCGACACCCCCGGTTTTCACCGGCGGCGCGATCACGCGCTCAACCGCCGTCTCAATCGCATTGCGTCCGACACCCGGCTGGGTGTCGATGTCACCGTCATGCTGGTCGACGCCACGCGCATGACCGACGAGGACCGCCTGGTGCTCGATCTGATGGCGGCCCAGGACGGGCCGAAGATCCTGGCGTTCAACAAGATCGACCAGCTCGATGATCGTGCCGTGTTGCTCGAACGGACCGCCGAACTTGCCGCGACAGTGGATTTCGATGCCGTGGTCTACCTGTCGGCAACGCGTGGCGAGGGGCTGGAAGACTTGCTTGACGAGGTTTTCCGTTGCCTGCCCGAGGGGGATCCGATCTTCGATGCCGACCTGTTTACCGATCGCTCCGAACGGTTTCTGGCCGCGGAGATGATTCGGGAACAGTTGATGCTGCAATTGCATCAGGAGATTCCTTATGGACTGACCGTCGAGATCGAGCAGTTCGAGCGCACGCGCACGCGCGTGGAGATCAGCGGGCTGATCCTGGTCGCCAGCGAGCGGCACAAGGGCATGGTCATCGGTCGCGGCGGACAGGTTCTCAAGCGCGTGGGCAGCCGTGCACGCCGGCGCATCGCCGAATTGCTGGGGGAAAAGGTTCACCTGGAGCTGCACGTCAAGGTGCGAGCCGGCTGGATGGACGACGACGGGGCGCTCGACGAGCTCGGTTATTCTTCATGACTGCGGTCGAAGGGCAGTTCGGCTGGGTGCTGCACCGTCGGCCCTGGCGCGAATCCAGCCTGTTGATCGAGTTTTTCAGCCTTGAGCACGGACGACTTGGTCTGGTGGCCAAGGGCGCGCGATCGGCGCGGTCGTCCTGGCGTGGTCTGGCCGAGCCCTTCTGCCCGCTGACGGCCAGTTGGGTCCGCCGTGGCGAGATGGGCACGGTGACCGGGCTCGACCCGGCTGGCAGCCGGCTGTCGCTGGTCGGGCGCGCACTGTGGTGCGGCCTGTACGCCAATGAGTTGCTCCTCAAGCTGGTCGAGCGCGATGATCCCGCACACGGGCTGTTTCAGGCCTACGGCGAATTTCTGGTCGACCTGGCCGACAAGGGAGCGCTGGCGCCGGCAGTGCGACGGTTCGAGCTGGCCCTGCTCGGTTCGCTGGGGGTGGCGCCGGACTTCGAACACGATGCCCAGGAAGGGCAACAGATACGGCCCGACCAGTTGTATCATCTCGACCCCGACAGCGGCTTTATTCCGGCCGGTCAGCCCGGCCCGACGATCTACCCGGGCGATGCCGTTCTGGCGATGGCCGGTGGCGCACCCGACGGGCACGAGATGGGGCCGGAATGCCGACGCATGATGCGCCAGTTGATCGATCACCAACTGGCCGGTCGCCGACTGGAAAGTCGACGACTTTTTGAAAACCTGACACATGGAACGGGAGCCTGAATCCTGATGAGTACCCCCATGCTGGGCGTCAATATCGATCATGTCGCCACGCTGCGCCAGGCGCGCCGGGGCCATTACCCCTCGGTGGTGCAGGCCGCGCTCGTGGCCGAGCAGGCCGGTGCCGACGCCATCACCATTCACCTGCGCGAGGACCGCCGCCATATCCAGGACGATGATGTCCGCCTGCTGTCCGAGACCATTGGCACGCGCATGAACCTCGAGCTGGCGGTCACCGACGAGATGCTGGCAGTTGCCGAGCACACCCGGCCTGCCGACGTCTGCCTGGTGCCCGAACGGCGTGAGGAGTTGACCACCGAAGGCGGGCTCGATGTGGTGGGCAGCAAGTCGCGCATTGCCGAAGCCTGTGGCCGCCTCGCTGCCGCCGATATTCGCGTCAGCCTGTTCGTGGATCCCGACCCTGAGCAGCTCGAGGCGGCCGTCGATTGCGGCGCGCCGGTGGTCGAGCTGCATACGGGAGCCTATGCGGAGGCATTCGGTCGAGCGGGGTCCGACGAGTTGTCACGTTTGCGTGCCGCGGTGGAAGCCGGTCGCCGGATGGGGCTTGTGGTCAACGCCGGCCACGGCCTGAACTATCACAACGTCAAGCCAATCGTCGCCATCGAGGGCATCGCCGAGCTCAACATCGGTCACGCCATCGTCTCGCATGCCGTGTTCACCGGCCTGGATGCTGCCGTGCGCGAGATGAAGCGGTTAATGGGGGGGTAGGGGCGGTTTGTCGTTTTGTCTTTTCGTCGTTTGGTCGTTTCGTCTAAAGCGTCGAAAGCGACCAAGCGACCAAACGACCAAACGACCAAACGACCCGATGCCGCGAGTGTTGATCGCACCCCTGTGGCGGTCAAGCGTTATGCAGTGTCTGCCGGGTGGCGTGGGCGATGCGCAGGAAGTTGAGGTAAGTGGTGCCCGGTGAGCTGTCCAGGCCGGCGAGCAGGCGTTGCCTCAGCATCTGGCAGGCGTGGGTCATGCGCACGGCACCGGCATAGCCACCGGCACCCGCCCACTGGTGCAGGAGCTCGGCCGCTTGCCGGTGTTCCCCCTCGGCAATCATGCGGTCGAGTTCGGGCAGCTTCTCGTCGAGTTCCGCGGCAAGCATGTCCTGCAGGCGCAGGGCCAGGCTGGAGTCGTTGTTCGAGGCGGCGAGAGCCCGGTCCCGGTCGATCAACTGGGTGGGTGCAATGTGCTGACGTTCCTGCGGGATGCGGCTGGCATTGGGGTTGAACAGGGCTTCGATCGCCGCCATCAGGTCGGCAATGGCGATCGGCTTGTTGAGGTAGTCGTCGAAGCCGGCATCGAGCAGCCGCACGCGCTCTTCCGGCCGGGCATCGGCGGTCAGCGCCACGATCTGGGCATGGGCCGATCGGGTATCGAGATCGCGTATCCTGTTGGCGGTGGCCAGTCCGTCGAGTTGCGGCATATGCAGATCCATCAGGATGACGTCGAAATCCTCTCGTTGGCAGATTTCGATGGCCGAGGCGCCGTCGGCGGCCAGCCGGATCTTGCCGACCAGTCGGCCCAGGCCGGCCTTGAGGAATTCGCGGTTGATCTCGTGGTCGTCGACCACGAGCACTCGAAGCGCGGCGGCGGAGTAACCGGATGACTGGTCTGCTGGCATGCCTCCAATATAACCTCCAGACCTCAACTTGCAAGAGTCGAGGGCTCGCTGGCTTGCTGTTTCTGCTCGCCTGCAGCGGCCTGACGGCGGCCGAACTGGAAATCAGCAGCGGGCCGGGGCGGCTGGGTCCATTGACCTGGGAATCGGTGGAGATCGCCTATCGACCGAAATCAGACACCCGGATGGGGCAGTGGCGGCTATTGGCGGCGGACCTGCTCGGACCCGACGGGGTGGCACTGGGAACCCTGGAACTGGATTGCCTGGCCGGTCGCATGAGTCCGGCCGGCCCGGTGTGCGACGATGGTCGGATCAACTGGGCGGGTGGCCCGTTGATTGCAGTGCTGGAGTCCGAATTCCGGTTGACTGCCGATGATGCCGGATTCGATCTCGAGCTTTTCGGCGGTCTGCTGCACGGGCAGGTTCACCTGCCGGCTGATGGGGATCCGGTCGAAGCTGCTTTCGAGATCGAATCCGTGGCGCTGACAGAATTCAGCCCGGCATTGTTCGAACAGGTCGGTTTGCGGGATGTCGCCGGCGCGCTTTCGGTTTCGCTGCAGTTTGCCGGGCAGCGACTGCAAGGGCAAATGCGGCTGGATGATGCCGCCTTCGACAGTCCGGGAGGGGAAAGAGCGGGCTTCGGGATCGGTGTGCAGGGCCGCTTCAGTCTCGATCTTGCCGATGGCTACACGGCGTTCAGTCTGGAGTTGGAGCAATCGGCGGGCGAGTTGCTGTTCGGGCCGGTTTACCTGCCACCACCGGCTGATCCGCTTGCCATGAAGGCACAGGGGAGGGGCGAGGGTGACCGCTGGCTGATCGAGCGTATCGAAATCGAGGATCCCGGTGCAGTTTCGCTGGTCGGCGACATGATGATCGAGCGCGGTGAGGCCGGCTGGTCGCTGGAGCGTGTCAATGCCGACTCCCTGCAGTTGCAGTTGCCCCTGGCCTGGGAGCGCTGGCTGGATGGGCCGCTGGCATCCATGGGGCTGGCAGACATCGAGACGACCGGGCAGATCAACGCCTCGGGCCGCGTCGAGGGCACCGGGGTGAGTCTGGATGCCCGTCTTGAGGAGTTCTACCTCGACGATCCGCAAGGGCGTTTCGCCATCGATCGGGTGGCAGGCGACATGACGGTTCGTGACGATGGCGGCTCGCTGCAACTGGAGTGGGAAGGGCTGTCACTGTATGGTTTGCCTTCCGGCGGCTCATCTCTGCAGCTGGCCGGAGACGCTACCACTGTCGGTCTGGTCGAGCCCCTGCGCATGCCCTTGCTCGACGGCGCGGTGGTTGTCGAGCGCTTGGTCTGGGAGCATGCCGAGGGCGAAGACAGGGAGCTGCATCTCGATGCCCGCATCGAGCCGCTGGATCTGGCCGAGCTGACCGGCTTGCTCGGCTTTCCGGTGTTCGGCGGCGTGCTTTCGGGGAGTTTCCCGGGCGTGCGCTACGTCGACGAAGTGCTGTCGTTTACCGGCGGCATCGATGTGCGCGCCTTTTCGGGGCGAATCGAGATGACGGACCTGGCCATCGAGCGTCCGTTCGGCACCTTGCCGGCCCTGGCGGCCCAGGTGGAGTTTCACCGGCTCGACCTGGCCGAACTGACAGGTGCCTTCAACTTCGGCCACATGGAAGGGCAGGCATCGGGATGGATGCGCGACTTGCGCCTGCTCGATTGGCGGCCGGTGGCCATGGACGCACGCATCTACACCCACGAGGATGTCAGGCGCCGGCGCATCAGTCAGCGGGCGGTGGAGAATCTGTCCAATCTGGGCGGGGCCGGCGGTGCGCTGATCACCGGCACCGTGCTGCGCGTGTTCGACGAGTTCCCGTATCGTCGTGCCGGCCTGGCCTGCCGATTGAGCAACAACATCTGCCACATCGACGGTGTCGCCCTGCATGAGTCCGGGGGCTTTTACATCGTCCAGGGACGTTCGTTGCCAAGGCTGGACATCATCGGCCACCGCCGCCTGGTCGACTGGCCACAACTGATGGGGCAACTGGCGGCGATGATGGAGGAGTAAGGGTTGTCGCTTGGTCCGTTGGTCGATTGGTCGCTTTGTCGAAAAGACCAAACGACAAAGCGACGAAGTGACAAAGCGACGAAGCGACAACCAGCCAACGAACAAACGAACAAACGCTTCAGTCTTCATCCCCGATCTCCCGCACCTTCACCTTCCGGATGCGCTTGTCGACCATGTCGACGATGGTGAAGATGTGGTTGTCGATTTTCAGGCTGGTGCGGCCGTCGGGTAGTGATTCGAGGTGTTCGAGGATGAGGCCGTTGAGGGTTTTGGCGCCGCTGGTGGGCAGGTCCCAGTCCATGCGGCGGTTGAGCATGCGCAGGGTGGCGCCACCGTCGACGATCCAGCTGCCGTCCTCGAGCTTGCGGATGAGTTTCTGCCGGCCGCCGCCTTCGGTGGTGTATTCGCCCACGATCTCTTCGAGGATGTCGTCGAGGGTGACCAGTCCCTGGATGTCGCCGTATTCGTCGACCACCAGTCCCAGTCGTCGCTCGCGGCTCTGGAACTCCAGCATCTGCTGGGTCAGGGCCGTGCCTTCGGGCACGAAATAGGGGCTGCGCACTGCCCTGAGCAGGCCGTCCCGGTCGAGCCGGTTCTGGATCAGGCGCGGCAGGATGGTGCGGATGTGCAGCAAGCCGACGATGTTGTCGAGATCGCCGCGCCAGACCGGCATGCGCGTGTAGATGCTCTCGGTCAGCGCCTGCATGATGTCGTCCCATTCGGCGTCCAGGTCGATGCCGACGATATCCTGGCGCGGCACCATGACATCGTCGACCGTGCCGTGTTCCAGGTCGAGAATATTGATCAGCATCTGGCGGTGATCCAGCGAGATCTGGCGCCCGCCTTCCTTGACCAGGGTGCGAAGTTCCTCGCGGCTGAGCGAGTCCTGGTGCAGACCCTGCCGGTTGACTCCGAAGGGCCGCAGCAGGGTGGCTGCCATCAGGTTGGTCAGCCAGACGGCCGGGTAGAGGATCCGAAGCAGTGGCGTGAGGATGTAACTGGCCGGGTAGGCGATGCGTTCGGGATAGATCGCCGCCAGCGTCTTCGGGGCGACTTCGGCGAAGATCAGGATGACCAGGGTCAGGGCCAGCGTGGATACCCAGATGCCGCCTTCTCCGAGCAGGCGCAGGGCAATGACCGTGGCGATCGAGGCGGCCAGGATATTGACCAGGTTGTTGCCCAGCAGGATCAGGCCGAACATCCGTTCGGGCTTGCCCAGCAGCTGCTGGGCCAGGCGCGCGCCGCGGTGGCCGCTGTTGGCCTGGTGGCGCAGTCGGTAACGGTTGAGTGCCACCAGTCCGGTTTCGGAACTGGAAAAGAATGCCGAGAGCACGATCAGTGCGCCGAGCAGGATGAACAGTGTGGTCAGGGGAAGCTGGGCCATGGCTCAGGCGCCGGCCGAGATCATCCAGCTGCGGTCAAGGAAGACTTCCAGCACCAGCTTGCTGCCGAAGTAGGCCAGGGCCAGCACGGCCATCGCCGCCAGGGTCCAGTTGACCGCACGGCGTCCGCGCCAGCCCAGCCAGTGGCGCCCGGCCAGCAGGGCGGTAAACAGGATCCAGGACAACAGCGACAGTGCGGTCTTGTGGACCAGGTGCTGGTCGAACAGATTGTCGATGAACACCAGGCCGGTCACCAGGCTTGCGGTCAGAACCACCCAGCCGGCGGCGATCAGGCGAAACATGACCCTTTCGATGACCGCCAGGGGGGGCAACAGCTCGAGCTGGCGCAGGGGGCGCGGGTGGCGCAAGGCATAGTCCTGGGCCGCCAGCATGAGGGCGTTGATGGCCGCAATCGACAGCAGGCTGTAGGCAAGCAGCGAGGTGAAGACATGAATCTCGAGCATGACCGGCACCTGGGTCAGCACCAGCGCCTCGGGGGCGAGCAGCCATTGCAGCGCCAGGCAGAGCGCGGCACCGGGAAAGGCGATGATGCCGGTTTCGACGGTTCGCGACCACGGGCTGGTCACCAGCAGGACGACGACGATTGCCAGCGCCGCCAGCGACAGGGTATGGACGAAGTTGACATCCCAGCCTGCAGGCGTTGCCATGGCCTGCCAGATTGCACTGGCATGCAGCAGGGCGGCGATAACGGCGGAGGCGGTACCGAGCTTTCTCAGCCTCGGCGCAGAGCGGTAGTAGCCCAGCGCAATGAGGCCGCCGGCGGCCAGGTACAGTGCCAGCCCCAGTGGTGCTAGCAGGGTCATCGGATCCACGATTCAGGCAGAAGCTTGTCTGGAATTGAGTAAGGCCCAAGTATAATGGCACAGTTATCCTCAATCCCGGGTGTTTGATCGATGTTTGACCAACTCAGCAAACGACTGACCGGATCGCTGGAGCGGCTCAAGGGCCGCGGCCGGCTGACCGAAGACAATATCCGCGAAGCCCTGCGCGAGGTGCGCGTGGCCTTGCTGGAGGCCGACGTTGCGCTGCCGGTGGTCAAGGAGTTCATTGCCCAGGTCAGCGAGCGGGCAGTGGGCCAGGAGGTGGTTGGCAGCCTCAAGCCGGGCCAGGCGCTGGTCAAGGTGGTGCACGACGAACTCAAGCATGTCCTGGGTGATGCACAGGTTCCGCTGAATCTCGAACGCCAGGCTCCGGTGGTGATCCTGCTGGCCGGTCTGCAGGGCGCGGGCAAGACCACCACCGCCGGCAAGCTGGCCAACCTGCTGCGCGATCGCCACAACAAGAAAGTGGTCATGGCCAGCTGCGACATCTACCGTCCGGCCGCCATCGATCAGCTCGAAACCCTGGCCGGACAGGTCGATGCCGGGTTCTATCGTTCCGACCGCGTCGACGATGCGGTGGTCATTGCCCGCGAGGCGCACGAACATGCGCGCAAGCAGTTTGCCGATGTCCTGATTCTCGACACCGCGGGCCGGCTGGCCATCGACGAGGCGATGATGGACGAGATTCGCCGCGTCCATGCCGAGATCGATCCGGCCGAGGTGCTGTTCGTGGTCGACGCCATGACCGGTCAGGATGCCGCCAACACCGCCAAGGCCTTCAACGACGCGTTGCCACTGACCGGTGTGGTGCTGACCAAGACCGACGGCGATGCGCGCGGCGGTGCCGCCCTGTCGGTTCGCAAGATCACCGGAGCGCCGATCAAGTTTCTCGGCACCGGCGAGAAGATCGACGGGCTGGAGCCCTTCCATCCGGATCGGCTGGCCTCGCGTATTCTCGGCATGGGCGATGTGCTCAGCCTGGTCGAGGAGGTCGAACGCAAGGTCGATCAGAAAAAGGCGAAGAAGCTGGCCGGCAAGGTCGGCAAGGCCAGCAAGAGATTTGGCCTGGATGATTTCCGCGACCAGCTCATGCAGATGGAAAAGCTCGGCGGCATGGGCTCGCTGATGGACAAGTTGCCCGGCATGGGCAATCTGCCCGAGGCGGTCAAGTCGAAAGTCGACGATCGCCAGACGCGGCGCATGGTGGCCATCATCAATTCCATGACGCCGCAGGAGCGGCGCTACCCGGACATCATCAAGGGTTCGCGCAAGCGGCGGATCGCCGCCGGGGCGGGCCTGCAGATCCAGGATGTCAATCGCCTGCTCAAGCAGCACAAGCAGATGCAGAAGATGATGAAAAGAGTCGGCTCGAAAGGTGCGATGCAGAAAATGATGAAGCGCCTGCCGGGTGGCGGACTACCGGGCGGTGGGGGGATGCCGTTCTGAGCCGATCGGACCTCTTCCTTTAGAGCGCCGAGTCAGGTAAAATTGCGGGTTTGCCGATTCAGCTAGTCTTGCAGTGCCGGAGCCGGTGTGGTTTCGGGGCTCAATTTCAGGAGAGAACATGGTCAAGATTCGTCTCAGCCGGGGTGGCGCCAAGAAGCAACCCTTCTATCACATCGTGGTGACCGACAGCCGCAACTCGCGCGACGGTCGCAATATCGAGCGACTCGGGTTCTTCAACCCGGTGGCTCGTGGTCAGGACGAGCGCCTGCGACTGGACACCGACCGCGTCGACCACTGGGTCAATCAGGGCGCGCAGGTTTCCGAGCGCGTCAGCAAGCTGGTCATCGAGGCACGCAAGGCCCAGCAGGCCCAGCAGGCCCAGCCGGCCGCGTAATGAACAGCCCGGGGGCGTCGGAGCTGGTCGTTGTCGGCCACTTCAATGGCCCCTGGGGAGTCCAGGGCTGGGTGCGGGTCTTCTCCCACACCCGCCCGCCGACTGCCATTTTCGATTACCGCCCGTGGCGGGTGGGTGACCGGGAGCTGGTGGTCGAGGACTGGCGCAAGGCCGGTCCACGCCTGGTCGCGCGTCTGCGCGGTATCGATACACCGGAGGCCGCCGCGGCGCTGGGCCGCAGCGAAATCCGGGTGGCCCGATCCAGCCTGCCCGAGTCCGGGGTCGGCGAATACTACTGGCATGACCTCATCGGCCTGGATGTCGTCAACCTCGACGAGCACCGCTACGGCCGCGTGGCCGCGCTGCTGGAAACCGGGGCACACGACGTGCTCGATGTGCGCGGCGATGCGCATGGCCAGGTGCTGATCCCGTTTGTTATCGATGAGTTCGTGCGCCGGGTCGATCTCGACGCCGGCCGCATCGTGGTGGACTGGCCGCTGGATTGGCTGGAAGACGATGCTTGAGCGCATCGACGTCATCACCCTGTTCCCGGAGTGGGTCGAGCAGCTCAAGGGTCTGGGCCTGACCGGCCGCGCGCTGGCTGACGGCCGGGTGACATTCAAGTGCTGGAATCCGCGCGATCACGCCTCGGGCGTGCATCGCAGTGTGGACGATCGACCCTACGGTGGTGGTCCCGGCATGGTCATGCGGCCCGAACCGCTAGCGCGAGCCATCGAAGAAGCCGTTGCCGACGGCCCGCCGGCGCATGTCGTGGCGCTCAGTCCACAGGGCAGGCGGCTGGACCAGGCCGGTGTGCTGGAACTGGTCGGTCACCAACGCCTGGTCCTGGTGTGCGGACGTTACGAGGGTATCGACGAGCGCGTGCTCGAGAGCCTGGTCGACGAGGAGTGGTCGATCGGCGACTATGTACTCTCCGGCGGCGAACCGGCGGCCGCGGTGCTGATCGATGCGGTGGTCCGGCAATTGCCCGGCGTGCTCGGGCACGATCAGTCCGCCGCCGAAGACTCCTTTTCCGACGGGCTGCTCGACTGCCCCCATTACACCCGCCCGGAAGTCTGGCGCGATCGCCGGGTTCCGGAAGTGCTGCTCAGCGGCGACCACGCCCGAATCGCCCAATGGCGCCGGGAACAGGCGATCGAGCGCACCCGCGGGCGACGACCGGATCTGCTGGAGGGAAAGGAAAAAGGTGAAAGGAAAAAGGTGAAAGGGAAAAGGTGAAAGGAGGGGTGTTGCCCGGTTCGCTGCGGCGACAGTCCATCCCGTCACCCCATCTTTTTACCTTTCCCCTTTTACCTTTCCCCGCCTTACGTTATAATGCTCCGCTTGTCTGCCTCGCCATGAGGCCTGTTTGAACGATTCGGGAAGAGCAGTCATGAGCAACATCATCGACGAAATCAACAAGGAACAGACCGAGCGGGAGATCCCG
>SLIA01000124.1 GCA_007135935.1 Wenzhouxiangella sp. | reverse complement strand
GTGCGGTTGACCGGCAACCGGGAACAGCCCGACAGCATTCCAGATGTACGCAGATGTCAGAGCCCCGGAATCGTTGTTGCCGGGAAGTCCGCCGCGCCCCGGGCAAAACTGGTTCTGCATTGCCGATCTCACCACTTCGCATAAATGATCGTGACGTCCGGCATAGAGGAAGGCGTAGGGTGTCTCCATATCCGGTTCATTGTTGAACCCTTCGAACCTGTTCAGGGCGAACCCCCGTGCCATGCACTCGCGATCGGCGGGATCAACCTGTTGTTGAACCGGCGGTGCATTGTAGCCAAAGAAGTGTTTCAGATCCCGGATGAATGGAGCCTCGCCGCCATGCAGGGCGATACGGGCAGCCATGTCGTGAAGGAGACGAAACGAATAGTTCCAGGCGCCGCCCTCGTAGTATTTTGACGGCTCCAGGATGCCGGTGCCGTGATTGTAAACGTTCTTCCAGCGCGAGGTCCAGGCCCAGACGCGGTCGCGCAAGGACTCTTCCCCTTCGGCGGAGGCAACGAGTGCCGTACAGAACGCTGCAGAGGAGAGATCAAGTGTATGTGTGTATGGGTGGGCAATGCCGGTGGCGTGAAAATCATCGTTAGTCTCCTTTTCTATGTCGGCAATCATGTGCTCCAGCGCCCATCGCCAATCTATGTCCTGCAGATTGCGGATCCGCGCGTCTGCAAGCACCTGATGCGTCAACCCGCGCGCCTGCTGTGTGCAGCGCGTCATGTCGCGACTGAGCAAAATTGCGTTCGAGAACTCACCAACTGCGTCTGCGGTCGCCAGCAGGCTGTTCACCATCTGACTGCCTGTTTCCGGGAAAAGCGTCAGAATCAGTGGCAGGGCTGTCTTGTATTGATCCCAGAGCGTTGCAAAATCTGCGTAGAAAGGATGGCCGTTGTCGTAAAGGGGGCTCTCGCCATTGAGATGACATGGTTTGATGAGGCTGTGATAGAAAGCCGAGTAGAACAGCTGTTGATCCGCTTCTGTGCCCTCAATACGAATCCGTCCCAGGCACTGCTCCCACAGGGCTTCCGCCGCCCGGCGGGTTTCTTCAAAGCTCCGGCCCGCGAAGGAAGCCAGGTTCTCCCTCGCCTGGAGAGCATTCTTCAGTGAAAAGGCAAGCAGCAGTTCACAGTTGTTTGCGTCGCCGACGTCCGGTTCAAGACAGATGCCGAACGATCCCGGGATATCGTCGCCGCGTGCAAATGAAATAGTGCGCTCCCCAAGAGCTTTTGCACCGGCATACAGGTGCGCTGCTGCGGCGTTCTTCCGCAACCTTCCGCATACATAGATGGGGATGCCCTCCATGACGATGTGTCCCTCAAATCCATCAATCGACAGGCTGACGGCGGCTTCTGACGGTGTCACAGAGCATTTCGCTGCCGCAAGTCCGCCGCCGGCAAAGTCGATGGTCACGCCGGGCCTGCCCCCTGCGGGGAAGGTGTACCGATGGATGGCGCCGCATGAGGCCACGGTCAATTCGGCTCTGATGCCGCCCTCCTGAAGAGTGGCTGCGTAATACCCGGGTGATGCACTCTCAGAAGCCAGGGTGCAACGCATATCCAGAGCTGGGCCGGGATGATGATGCGGGCTTACACGGAAGTAATTGTAGTAGCTCCCTATGGCGCCCGTGCCGCTCTGATGAAGATGGGTAAAGCCTGTTGCGGTCAGTTTGTCAAAGAGCCGGGGCGGCCGTCCGTTGTAGTTCAGGTCGTTCAGTCCATAGCCGGTTACGTAGGCGCCCGAGCAGGCGCAGGCTGAAATCATGCCAAACGGCAGACAGGCCCCGGGGTGGACATTTCCTGTCTGGGCTTTGGGAAAGAACCAGGTAGCGGCGAGTCCGTCCTTCCGGGAAAACTCTGTCGTGCCCGTTCCAAAGAATGGATCCACGGACTTAATTGAAGGGTTCATTACATTCCTGTGTCGAAATCACATTTTTATAAGAACGGTGGTGAAAGCCATTGTAATTAATGATAAGTTGTCGTTTGCAGACATGTCAAATTCACGGGGAAGAGACGATATCGATGCTCTTGCGTCAAGAAAAAAAACGCGTTAATATACATCTGCTGCAGCGAAGCGTAAACGTTCAGCAATTTACTCTGGGCGCTATGATCGGGCTGATCGTTCAGAAAGTGAAATATATTCGAAACAAAGAGAAATAGCTGATAAACTGACTATGTCAAATCCAATCCAGCCGATCGGGGGAACACCGAATCGATGATTTCATCGTCAGAACACAACAACCGTCTTGCCGGCGAGAAGAGCCCTTACCTCCTGCAGCACGCCCATAACCCGGTGGACTGGTTTCCATGGGGCGAGGAGGCGTTTGAGAAGGCAAAACGTGAGGACAGGCCGATATTCCTCTCCATCGGCTACTCCACCTGCCACTGGTGCCACGTGATGGAGCGGGAATCGTTTGAAAACCAGTCCGTGGCCGATATCCTCAACCGCCATTTCGTCTCCATCAAGGTCGACCGCGAGGAGCGACCGGATGTGGACGGCGTTTATATGTCCTACGTTCAGGCCGTGACCGGCAGCGGCGGTTGGCCGATGAGCGTCTGGCTCACCCCGCACCTCAAGCCGTTTTTCGGCGGCACGTATTTCCCGCCCGAGAATCGCAGCGGGCAGGTGGGGCTGAAAACGCTGCTCATCCGGATCGCAAAGGCCTGGGAAAACGAACGTGAGAAACTCATTGACTCGGCCGATTCCGTTATGGAGCAGCTGCGCAAAAACGCCACGGCCCCGGTCGCCGATTCGGCGGGTGCGCCGGACGGCGAAGCATTGAAAGAGGCCTTTCAGCAGTTCGCCCGTTCTTTTGATTCCGCTCACGGCGGCTTCGGGCCTGCGCCGAAGTTCCCCACCCCGCCGATCCTGAATTTTCTGCTGCGGTATCACGCACGAACCGGTGAGGATCAAGCACTGGAGATGGCGCTGCGCACCCTGCGCCGTATGGCAAACGGAGGGATACACGATCATCTCGGAGGCGGCTTCCATCGCTATTCCGTCGACCCGCAATGGCATCTGCCGCACTTCGAAAAGATGCTTTACGATCAGGCCCAGCTTGCATGTCTTTATCTCGAATCCTTTCAGATTACCGGCGATATGGCACTGGCCGATGTTGCGCGCGGGATTCTTGACTACGCTCTGCGGGACCTGCGGGGCGGTGAAGGACAGTTCTTCTCCGCTGAAGATGCCGACAGCCCCCGTCCCGAGGAACCGGAGCAGCAGCAGGAAGGAGCTTTCTATCTCTGGAGACAATCCGAAATCGAGTCCCTTCTGAAGCCAGAAGATGCGGCTCTTTTCCGTTTCGTCTACGGAACAAAACCGGAAGGCAACATCACCGGCGATCCGCAGGGCGAGTTTGGAGCGAAGAATGTTCTCTATCGTGCCCATACGGTGAAAGAGGCGGCTGAGAAATTCAGCATTTCCCGGCAGGAGGCGGAGAAGCGGCTGCGTCAGGCCCGCAAGCGCTTGTTTGAGATCCGCGCCCGGCGTCCCCGGCCGCATCTGGACGACAAAGCAGTCACCGCCTGGAACGGACTGATGATATCCGCCCTGGCGCTTGCAT
>SLIA01000192.1 GCA_007135935.1 Wenzhouxiangella sp. | reverse complement strand
GCCCGCACCGATGCCGCCGGCGAACTGGTGCGCCTGGAAGACCAGGATCGTGATCTGTGGGACCGGCCGATGATCGACGAGGGGCTGGCGCTGGTCGAGCAGGCCTGGCGTTCCGGTCGCATCGGCCCCTACTCCGTGCAGGCGGCCATCGCCGCTGTCCATGCCCGAGCCGGGACGCCGGACGACACCGACTGGCAGGAAATCCTGGCGCTGTACCAATTGCTCGAACGCATCCAGCCCTCGCCCGTGGTTACGCTCAACCGCGCCGTGGCCCTGTCCATGGCCGAGGGGGCGGCGGCCGGGCTGGCGCTGGTCGATGCCCTGCTCGGCAGCGGAGAACTCGAGCAGTTTCATCTCGCCCATGCCGCCCGCGCCGATCTGTGCCTTCGCCTGGGCCGGCACGACGAGGCGCGCCGCGGTTTCGAGCAAGCCCTGTCGCTGGCCTCCCAGGAGACCGAGCGCCGGTTTCTCAAGCGCCGCCTGGACGCACTGGAATCCGGGCTCAAATCCGATTGGACCTGAGGGTGTCGATTCGCGTCGGCGCCGTTCGACAAGTCAGTACATGCCGCCGAAAACGCGGAATCGTTTCAACTGACCGACGGAGCCACCGATGAACGACACCAGGACCTTTCTGCGGGAATTCAACGAGTACTGGGTGCGCCCCGACACGCGCGCCATTCTCGATAACGTCACCGATCACTTCCGCTTTTCCATGGCCGGCGGCAGGACGGTTTCGGGCAAGGCCGATTTCGAGGCCTTTCTCGGCGAGATGGGGAGTGGTGGTGGCGACATGTCACTGGAAATTGCCAACATCATCGTCGACGGCGAACGTGCCGCGGTCCATGGCGAGGTCTCCATGACCGACGAGCAGGGCCGGCGCCGGGTCTATGCCTTCTGCGACATCTACCGGCTCGCCTCGGGCAAGGTCGCCGAACTGACCGCCTATGTCCTGGAAGTCATCGGCGACGACAAGTAACCGCTAAAGACCCAACGAACAAGGAGTACACCATGCGATTCATGATCATCGTCAAGGGCGACGAACGCGTCGAGGCCGGCGAGATGCCGCGCGAAGAAGTCATCGCCGCCATGGCCGATTACCACGAAGAACTGGCCGAGGCCGGCGTGCTGTTGGCCGCCGATGGCCTGCAGCCGACATCGAAGGGATTTCGGGTGCGCTACGACGGCGAACAGCGTCAGCTGATTGACGGACCGTTTACCGAGGCTCGCGAACTGATTGCCGGTTTCACCATGATCCAGGTCGAATCGCGCGATGAGGCCGTCGCCTGGGCGCGTCGTTTTCCCAATCCTGCCGGCGAGGGCAATGCCAGCGAGATCGAGGTGCGACAGGTCTTCGAGCTGGACGATTTCGAGCCCAGTGACGGGGTGGAGCGTTTCCGGCGCATGGAAGGGGGGCAAGCTGACATGATCTCCGTGTCCGCACCGACACCGCACCTGATCGTCAATGACGGCCAGGCCGCCATCGACTTCTATCACCGCGCCTTCGGCGCTGAACTGATCGACAAACACGTGGCCGAGGACGGCAAGCGTTACATGCATGCCGCCCTCAGGATGGGCGAGGGCCGGCTGTTCCTGCACGACGAGTTCCCTGAGTTCGAGGGCTGCGGCGGCGCCGTCTCGCCGAGGAGGCTGGAATCGGCCAGTTGCACGTTTCATCTGGATGTGGTCGATGCCGACGCCGCCTGGCAGCAGGCCGTCGACGCTGGTGCCGAGGAAATCATGGCGCTGGAAGACCAGTTCTGGGGCATGCGCTACGGCCAGTTGCGCGACCCCTTCGGTTATATCTGGGCCATCGGCGGTCCGGTCAGCAAGAATGACTGATTGGCTTGGGCATTCCGGTTTTCGGCAAGGAATGCATCGAAATCACTGCGAAATCGGCAGCGTGGCCCTGCATCACACCTGATCCTGTCGAGCCGGCTTGACGGGGTCAGGCGCTGTTATCCGAAGCGTCAGGTGCTGCGATGCGAAAACTGCATCAAGCACCTGGCTGGTCGCGTAGTCGATCTCGCCGTCAGTCGCAGTCACGGTGATGCATTCGATGCGCAGGCTGGCGTACCACCGGCGTCGGGGTGTATGCATTCAAGTTCGTGCGCCCCGCCGCCGAGGCTCCAGGCGCGGTAGCCCATCCGGCGCATGCGCTCGGCCAGGAAGGCGCTTTTCAGTCCGAATTCGCAAACGAACACATAGGGTCGGTCGGCGGGCAGGTTGCCGGCGAACTCCATGGCGCGATCGAAATCGAGGTGAATGGCGCCGGGCCAGGAGCCTTTCAGGAAGTCGGCTTCGCGACGCAGGTCGATGACGGCGGCGCCGTCGGGGATCTGATCGACCTCGACGGTCTCTTCCGGCTCGACGGGCGCGAAGTCCTGGCGGCGGATGACCCGGCGTTCAGCCGCCAGCGTTTCGGCCAGTTCGCGCCCGACCCGGGCTTCCTGTCGGTCCAGGCGTCCCGGGCGGCAACTGGTGACCGGTTTGCCGCCGTCCAGGGCGCAGAACTCGATGTTGCCGGCGCACACATCGAAGGTGCCGATGCGTCGAGCCGCGGCCACGATTTCTTCCTTGTTGAGACCGACCAGCGGCCGCAGCACGGGGGTGTGAGTATGGGCGGTAATCGAGCGCAGGTTCGACAGCGTCTGCGAGGAGACCTGGCCGATGACCTCGCCGGTGATCAGTGCCTCGGCCCGGGTTTCGCGGGCGATGCGGTCGGCGGCGTGCATCATCATGCGCTTGAGCAGTACCTGCCAGTAGCTGCCGTGCACCTGCTGGCGCATGCGCGCGACCACCGGCCGGAAATCGACCACGTGCAGGCGCGATCGCGAACCGGCCATCCAGCGTTCATCGAGAATCTCGAGTACCCGGCGGACCGAGCGTTCCTGCGGCCAGCCGGCCAGGCTGAAGACGACGTAATCCAGATCCATGCCGCGCAGCAGCATGCGCCAGGCGGCTACCGCCGAGTCGAATCCGCCCGAAATCAGGGCCAGGCCGCGACCGGCCGTACCCAGAGGCAGGCCGCCGGTGCCCGGTAGCGGGTCATCGAACAGCAGCATCCCGTCGGCGCGGATTTCGACGTGAACCCGGATATCGGGGGCATCGAGATCGACCCGGCCGCCGCGATCGACCAGCGCCTGTCCCAGCGCGCAGGCCAGTTCGGTGGTCCCCGGGGAGTTCGGCTGGCGTTTGCCGACACGGCGTGGGCGCACGGCGAAGCGGCGTCCTGCCACCCGATTGCCGTACAGCTCGATGCCCTTGTCGACCAGGTCGGCGATCCGCTGGCCGGGTACCTTGTGGGCGGTGCGCACCGACTGTACGCCGAATGCTCTTCGCGCGATTTCGGGGGTGGCCGGATCGGCCTGCTCGATGTCGATGCGGTCGCGGCGGTCGAGGATGCGTCCGCCCAGGCCGTTGCGGTCGAGTGCCTCGCGCAGGTTGGCGCGCAGCCGCCGGTGGAATCGGCGCCGGGTGCTGGAGGACTTGGTCGATACCTCGCCCGATACGCTCAGCGAGTAGACGGGAGGCTGTGCTTGCTGGTCCATCTGGAAGGGCTTCGGGGTCTGAGCCCGGGGTCGAAACAACCGCCCAAACTAGATCGGATCGTGCAGACAGTCAAGCCGCGGGGCGTGGTGACTGAAACATGCCCCACGGCCGCCCTTCGCTCGGTTATATTTGACTTGTCTTAAAAAAAGCGGGGTCCTCATGGTCCAGGTGAAAGTGTTTCTGGTAGTCGGCCTCTGGCTGGCGAGCATGCCGGTGCTGGCCCAGCACGGGCTGGAAGAACTGCCCGAGGACCTGGTGGCCTCGTTCGAGTCGCTGGCTGCCGAGGTTCGCGATGATGCCGAGGCGCTGGAGCGGGTGATCGAAGCCGGCCGCGAACGGGCGATCTTCTGCAATACCTGTCACGGCCCCGACGGCAGCGCCGAGCGTCCCAATTATCCTTCGCTGGCCGCCCAGAATCCGGTCTACCTGCTCGACCAGATTGAACAGTTCGCCGACGGCAGTCGCGACAAGCTGGTCATGAACGTGCTGGCCGAAACTTTCTCGAACGAGGAAAAGGTCACCCTGGCGCTCTACTACGCACACATGGAGCTGGAGCCGGCCGACTTCGACGAGGAGCTGGCCCGCCGCGGGGCACAGGCCTATCAGGCGCGATGCGCTCAGTGCCATGGGACCAGCGGGCTGGGTGAAGAAGGTTACGCACGGATTGCCGGGCAGCAACCCGAATACATCGCCGAGGTGTTGCGCGAGTACCGCAGTGGTGACAGCCCGCGCAGATTGAGTGTCATGTACGGCATTTCCTCGGGGCTCAGCGAGAACGACATCGATGCGGTTGCCCACTACGCCGCGAGCCTGGAGCGCCAGTAGGCACCATCCGCCGGTTGACGGGGCTCGGGCAATTGAGCAAACTCCGATGGAGTTTCAATCCGAGGATCCTTCATGAAGCACATCATTGCTGTCTTTGCCCTGGCCGTGTCGGCCGCCCTGCTGTCGGCCGCGGCCATGGCGCAGTTGTCGACCGACGACCAGATCAAGTACCGCCAGTCCGGCTACACCTTCATGGCCTGGAACATGGGGCGTATCCGGGCGCAGGTGGTCGATGGCGATGTGCCTTATGACCCCGGCCAGGTGCAGGCTGCCGCCGACGTGGTCGCCGCCATCGCCAACTCCGGCATGAGTGCGCTGTTCGGTCCCGGCACCGACGAGGGCACGGGCTGGAAGCCGACCCGGCTGAAGTCCGAGTTTTTCGATGACCTGGACAAGGTCGGCGAGATCGCCGGTCGTTTCATCGAGGAGGCCAATCGCCTGCAGGAAGTGGCGGCCACCGAGGACAAGAGCGCCATTGCCAGCCAGTTCAGTAACCTGGCCCGCGCTTGCGGCAGCTGTCACGACAACTTCCGCGCTTCGGAATAGGGTTTAGGTTTCAGGTTTCAGGTTTCAGGGTTCAGGTCGGGAAGGACCCTGCCAGAGGCCGTTTTACCAGCCCAGGTCGGGCGATGCTTCCGGTGGTGGCGGCAGCAGGCCGCCGTTGGCCACCCAGAGTGCGCCGGCGGTGATGGCCAGGGCGATCAGCAGGGCCACCCAGCCGCCGCCGCGCGCCGATTCGGCGTCGGTGCCGTCGGCTGCCCGGCCCGTGATCATGGGGCGGATCAGGGGTTTTTTCAGCACCAGGCTGTAGAAGGCGACTGCCGCCAGGTGCAGCGCCACCAGGCCGTAGATCACCCATTCCATCTGCATGTGCAGTCCGGTCAGTCGGCTGCTGGTCGCGCTGTCGACCAGTGATCTGAGCGGGCCGGTATAGGCGATGTCGTCGTCGGCGAACAGCCCGGTGGTGGCCTGGAAGGCAAGCACCCCCAGCATGGCCAGGACCGACAACGCGGCCAGCGGGGTATGCCCCGGGCGATGCCATTGACCCCGCCACCAGGCCAGCAGCCGGCCCGGCGTGGGGAAAAACCGGCTGAAGCGCGCATGCGTCGAGCCGATCACGCCCCACACCAGCCGAAATACCAGCAGCCCGAAGATGGCCAGGCCGAATCGCTCGTGCCAGGCCATCCAGCTCCCGCCGAGCTGCACCGTCACGACGGCGCCCACCAGGCAGATGACCAGCAGCCAGTGGAACAGGCGCAGCGGCAGGTCCCAGACCAGGGGTGGACGATGGTCGACTGACATGGTGCGAGCCCCCGAAGCCTTACTGCAGCATCCTGGCAAAGCGTTGCTCGGCGCGCTCGTCGGGCATCAATCGGCTGAACACGGCCGCGGCCAGGGCGGCGAAGATGGCGCCGGGAAGAATCTCGTAGACATCGAACAGTCCGCCCTCCAGCGGCTGCCAGACGAGCACGGTCAGCCCGCCGGCCAGCATGCCCGCCGCGGCGCCGGTGCGGCTCATGGCCTTCCAGTACAGCGACATGACGATGACCGGGCCGAAAGCCGCGCCCAGGCCGGCCCAGGCGTGGGCGACCAGGTCGAGCACCATGCGGTCGGGGTCGGCGGCCAGCCACAGCGCGATCAGCGCGATGACGATCACCGAGCCGCGACCGATCCAGACCAGTTCGGTCTGGGTGGCATCGGGGCGCAGCAGGCCCTTGTAGAAATCTTCGGCGACCACCGAAGAGGCCACCAGCAGTTGCGAGTCGGCCGTGGACATGACCGCGGCCAGGATGGCGGCCAGGCAGAAGCCGGCCACCAGCGGGTGGAACAGCACTTCGACTAAGCGTATGAACACGGTTTCTGCGTCGGCGCCTTCCAGCGGCTCGGCCAGGCCGCCGATGCCGGCCATGCCGACGAGGATGGCGGCGACCAGGCAGATCGCGGCCCAGCTGACCGCGATGCGGCGCGCGCGGGTGAGCTGGCCGGCGGAGCGAATGCCCATGAAGCGGGCCAGAATGTGGGGCTGGCCGAAGTAACCCAGCCCCCAGGCCAGCAGTGAAATGATCGCCAGCAGGCCCAGTGCCTGGCCGTCGGTGTCGGTGAAGGGATTGAGCATTTCCGGGTTGGCCGCACGTACCGACTCGACCAGTCCGATATCGCCGAAACCCATCACCATGATGGGCACGGCCACCAGTGCCAGCAGCATCAACAGCGCTTGCAATGCGTCGGTCCAGCTCACCGCCAGGTAGCCACCCAGGAAGGTGTAGACGATGATCGCCGCCGCACCGGCGCCGACCGCCCACATGTAGGACATCTCGAACACGGTCTCGAACAGGCGCCCGCCGGCGACCAGGCCGGCACTGACATACAGGGCGAAGAACACGAAGATGAACACGCCGGGAATCACCCGCAGCAGTCCGGAGGTGTCGGCGAAGCGTCGCTCGAAGTAGTCCGGCAGGGTCAGGGAGTCATCGAGGGATTCGGTGGCCACGCGCAGTCGTTGCGAGACCAGCAGCCAGTTCAGCCAGGTGCCGATGAGCAGGCCCAGCGCAATCCAGCCGGCTTCCAGGCCGCCGAGATACGCCGCCCCCGGCAGGCCCAGCAACAGCCAGCCGCTCATGTCCGAGGCGCCGGCCGAAAGTGCGGTGACGCCACTGCCGAGTCGGCGGCCACCCAGGATGTAGTCGGACAGATCCTGCGTGCGTTGCCAGGCCAGTATCCCGAGCCCGAGCAGGACTACGAAGTACAACCCGAAAGTGAAATAGGTGCTGGCCATCTTGCTGCTCCCTCGATTTTTTGTCCGGTCGCGAAAAGCCCGTGCCTTGGGCTTCCAAGCCTGGTTTTCGAGTCTACCACGGTGACTCGAAGTGCAAATCGGCTTGACATGAGGGAGCGCTTATGTCCATGCTAAAAAGATGCGTGATAGCAATCACGCTGTTTTGTCAACAGCCAAAAGTCATAGATCTTGTCCTTCAATCAGCCAAAAATGGATAACGCAGGCGGTTCCTGTCCAAGGCGACAGGGCTGCGCCCGTTTGACGGCTGATTCGCTTCTTCAGGGGGAAGCGCATGGGGGTTCGGGAGTCGAGGGATCAGGACCTTCCCAACCCAAATACAAACGAGGAGTTCGCTACATGAAGTATGCAAGCAAGCGCCTGACAGCGCTGGCCGGCGCGGTCGGTCTGGCACTGGCCGGGACCGCTTTTGCCGACGATGATCGCTACATCATCCAGTTCGCCCCCGGCGCGGCCGGTGATGGCGTGGCCGCCATTGAGGCCATGGGCGGCGAGATCAACGTCGATCTGACCGAGCGCAGCGTCAATGCCGTGTCGGTGACCATCCCCGAGCAGGCGCTCAACGGCCTGCAGAACAACCCGAACATCGTCCACATCGAGACTGACGGCCGCCGCTACCTGATGGCCGACGAGGTGCCCTACGGCATCGAGATGGTCCAGGCCGACCAGGTCTCGGACGAGTTCGCCGGCAACCAGAATATCTGCGTGATCGATTCGGGCTACTACATCGATCATGCCGACCTGCAATCGAACCACGTCACCGCCACCTTTGATTCGGGCAGCGGCGATCCGTTCATCGATCCCTGCGGTCATGGCACGCACGTGACCGGCACCATCTCGGCCCTGGCCAACGGCGGAGGCGTCGTCGGCGTGCTGCCTTCGGGCAACGTCGGTCTGCACATCGTCAAGGTCTTCGGCGATGACAACTGGTCGGGCGGTTCCTGCGGTTGGAGTTACAGCTCCAGCCTGGTCGCCGCGGCCTACGAGTGCGCCGATGCCGGTTCCAACGTCATCAACATGAGCCTCGGTGGCGGTACCTCCAGCAGCACAGAGGCGCAGGCTTTCCAGGACCTTTACGATCAGGGCATCCTGCCGGTGGCAGCTGCCGGTAACAGTGGCAACACCTCCTACAGTTACCCTGCCTCCTACGACGCCGTGATTTCGGTGGCCGCCATCGACGAGAACAAGGAGCTGGCCAGCTTTTCGCAGCGCAACGACCAGGTCGAACTGGCTGCCCCCGGTGTCTCAGTGCTGAGCACCACGCCGTTTGCCGGTGCCGAGGTCAGCGTTGGCAACGATAGCTACCAGGCCACCCCGATGGACCGTTCCGCCAGTACCACCGCCGAAGGCGATCTGGTCGACGGCGGCCTGTGTACTTCGGCCGGCAACTGGAGCGGCCAGACCGTGCTGTGCGAACGTGGTGAAATTTCGTTCAGCGACAAGGTCTCCAACGTCGAGGCCGGCGGTGGCGTGGCCGCGATCATCTACAACAACGAGACCGGTGGTTTCGCCGGCCAGCTCGACTGCAGCGGTCCGCCGCACGGGTCCTGCTCTTCGATTCCGGCAGTGAGCATCAGCCAGGCCGACGGTCAGTACCTGGTCGGTAACGAGCTGGGCAGCTCCGCGTTTGTCAGCACGGTCGAAGTTGTGCCGGCCAGTGGCTATGACGCCTGGAACGGCACGTCGATGGCCTCACCGCACGTGGCGGCCGTGGCTGCCCTGGTCTGGAGCTATGCCCCGGATGCCAGCCCGGGTGAAATCCGTGCTGCCCTGGCCGCGACGGCCGAGGATCTCGGCAGCGCTGGTCGCAACAACGAGTTCGGCTACGGCCTTGTCCAGGCCCAGGCCGCGCTGGATTACCTTGCTGGTGACAACGGCGGTGGCAGCGATCCCGAGCCGGATCCCAACGAGCCGCCTGTGGCCGAGTTCAGCTACAGCTGCGACGAGCTGGATTGCACGTTCGACGGCAGCGCCAGCAGCGATCCGGACGGCACCATTGAAAGCCATGAATGGTCGTTCGGCGACGGTAACAGCGCGACGGGTGAAGTGGTCAGCCACAGCTTTGCCAGCGACGGCAGCTATACCGTCACGCTGACGGTGACTGACAACGATGGTGACAGCGACTCGACCAGCCAGCAGGTGACGGTCGAAGCCGCTGAAGACGATGATGATGGTGGCGACGACGGCGGCGGTGATGATGGCGAGACCGGCGGCGTGTCGGTGACCGGCATCTCCGTCACCACGCGTTCGCGCGGCCCCTGGAGCAGCGGCGAGGCTTCGGTCACGGTCGTCGACAGTGACGGCAACACCGTTTCCGGCGCCACGGTGACCGGCACCTTCAGCGGCGATGTCGGCGGCACGGTGACCAGTGAAGCCACCGGCTCCAATGGTGTTGCGGTCCTCGAAAGCGACCGTGAGCGCCAGAACTCGATCAGCTTCGAGTTCTGTGTCGATGACATCTCTCACCCGGACTTCGACTACGACGCCTCGGACAACGCCGAGACCTGCGTATCGAACTGATCAGTCTTTCTGATCACTGAAACGCAAAAAGGCCCCGCACCGCGGGGCCTTTTTCATTCAGTCTCTCTTCTGCTCGATCCCGACCTTCCCGGCTTCGAGGCCGGCCTTGTGCGGGAGAATACGCTTCAGTTCAACGCGGTGGCGAGGCCTTCAGCGCATCCTCCCGCACAAGGCCGACAGGCGCTGACTTTATGGAACCTCACCGGTTTCAGGTAATCTCTACCTTTCACCTTTCACCTTTCACCTTTTTCCTTTCACCTTTTTACCACTTTGATGCTCGACCACATCCCCGCCCCCGCGCTGCTCGCCGACCTGATCCTGGTGCTTCATGCCCTGATCGTGGCCTTCGTGGTGTTCGGCCAGTTGCTGGTCATCGTCGGCGGGGTGCGCGGCTGGTCTTGGGTGCGCAATCTCTGGTTTCGGTTGACCCACCTGGTCACGATCGGCTTTGTCGTCGTCCAGACCTGGCTGGGCCAACTGTGTCCGCTGACCGTGTGGGAGCAGGATCTGCGGCGGGCCGCCGGACAGGCGGTGCATGATCAGTCCTTTGTGGCCTACTGGCTGGGCCGGGTGCTGTTTTTCGACCTGCCCTGGTGGGTTTTCATTGCGGTTTACACGCTGTTTGCGCTGGTCGTGATCTGGAGCTGGTGGTGGCTGCCGCCACGGCGTGTGTGAAGACCTGCTGAGACAGCAAAGTACCGAATCGGTTATTTTGATCGGCCCTTGATATCCACATGACCCGATCATTTCATGAACCGTTCTGCTCTTCTGACCTTGCTGCCCGCCCTTTTGGGCAGCCTGTTTCTCGCCTCCGCCGCTGCCTTCGACGATACCGATACTCGCCTGCTGCGCCAGCCGGCGATCTCGGCCGATCACATCGCGTTCGTCTATGCCGGCGACCTGTGGCTGGCTGATCGTGACGGCGGCAACCCGCGTCGCCTGACCTCCAGCGAGGCCGAGGAGAACAATCCGTTCTTTTCGCCCGATGGCAGCCTGATCGCCTTTGCCGGCCATTACGAAGGCAATGCCGATGTCTACGTGATCTCGGTCGACGGGGGGCAACCGAAGCGCCTGACCTGGCATCCGGGTGACGATACCCCGGTGGGCTGGAGCGCCAATGGTTCGGCCGTGGCCTTCGCCTCCCGGCGCGAGACCGATCATGGCCGCTCGGCCCAGCTCTATCACGTGCCGGTCGACGGCGGCGCGCCGGTCCGGCAGATGGACGCGCGTTTTTTCCGCGGCCAATGGGACGAGTCGGGAGAGCGGCTGGCCTATATCGATTTCGGCCCGGCCTATGACGGACTTTATGGCGGCAATGCCGGGTGGCGCGGCTACCGGGGCGGTACCACGCCATCGATCCGAATGATCGAGCCGGAGTCCGGCGCGGTTGAGTCGATCCCGGGCGAGCGGGTCAACGACATTCAGCCGTTCTGGCTGAACGGGCAGGTGTATTTTCTTTCCGACCGTGACGACAAGGTCTTCAACCTGTTTCGCTTCGACGCCGACAGCGAGCAGGTCGAGCGACTGACCGACCAGGACTCCTGGGATATCCGCTGGGCCTCGGGGCACGGCGATACCGTGATCTACGAAGTGGGCGGGCGCCTGCACACCCTCGATGTCGACAGCGGCGAGCAACAGGCGCTGTCGATCCGCATCAGTCCCGACCTGCCGCAGCTGCGCGCCGGCTGGCGTAACGTGCGCGGCAACATCGAGCAGGCCGGGCTCTCGCCCAACGGCAAGCGGGCCCTGATCACCGCCCGCGGCGAGGTCTTTACCGTGCCGGTCGAGGAGGGGGCAACCCGCAACCTGACCGGCACCGACGGCGTGCGCGAGTACACCGCGCTGTGGTCGCCGGCCGGCGACGAGATCGCCTGGATCATCGAGTCGCGCAGCGGCCAGACGCTGGCGGTGACCGACCAGCGCGGCCTGGGCGAGGTGCGCGAATACGCGCTGGGACCGGACTTCTACCGCCTGCGCGCCTGGGACGCGGACAATGAGCGCATCGTGTTCGCCGACAACCGTCTCGGCCTGCACTACATCGACCTGGCCGACGGCGAGGTGCATGAAATCGCCCGCCAGGTTCGCCAGGGCGACTTCGACCTGGCGCTGTCGCCGGACGGCCAATGGCTGGCGCATACGCAGCAGCGTTCGAACTACTTCCGCGACCTGGTCATTTACCACTTCGAAGAGGCGCGCTCGGTGACCGTTTCCGACGGCATGGCCGATGTCGCCTCGCCGGTGTTCAGCCGTGACGGCGAGTATCTCTACTTTGCCGCCTCGACCAATACCGGCCCGCGCCAGTTCTCGCTGGACATGTCCAGCCAGGAGCGCCCTTACCGTGCCGGGCTCTACGCGCTGGTGCTGCGCGCCGACGGCGATTCGCCGCTGGCGCCGCGCCCGGGCGACGAAAAAGACGACGACAACGGCAATGGCGATGAGGGCAACAACGACAATGACGAGTCCGACGCGGTCCGCATCGACTTCGACGGCCTGTTCGCCCGCAAGGTCGCCCTGCCGGTGGAGAAAGGCAACCACGGTGATTTGAAAGTCGCATCCGACGGCAGCCTGTACTGGATGCAGCGCGCCCAGCCCGGCGCCACGGTGCAACCGCCGGGCGAGACGGTGGCCCGCCACCATCGCCTGCGCCGCTACGATTTCGACAAGCGCGAGGCCAGCCAGGTGTTTTCCGGCCTGCAGGGCTATGACATGAGCGCCAGCGGCGGTCATGTGCTGGTGCGTCGGGATGACGGTCGCCTGGCCGTGGGCGAGACGGGCGACCGCCTGCGTCCCGATACCCTCGATCTGTCGGGTCTGCGCATGCACATCGACCCGCGCGCGGAGTGGGCGCAGATCTTCGACGAGGGCTGGCGCTTCCAGCGCGATTACTTCTATGCCGACAACCTGCACGGCCTGGACTGGGACGCCGTCTACGAGCGCTACCGGCCACTGCTCGACCACGTCGGCCGGCGCGAGGATCTCAACGAGCTGATGGTCGAGATGATCGCCGAGCTGCATGCCGGTCACAATCGGGTCGGCGGTGGCGATGTCCATCGGCCCAATGGTCCGTCCGGCGGCCTGCTTGGGGCCAACTTCGATATCGACAGCGATCGCTGGCGCATCGAGCGCATCTATACCGGCGAGGCCTGGAACCCCTTCATCGACAGCCCGCTGGCCGCGCCCGGCAACGCCGCCCAGGAAGGCGAATACATCCTGGCCGTCGACGGTCGCGATCTGAGCGCGGATGACAATCTCTTCGCCCGCCTGCACGATACGGTCGGCAAGCAGGTGGTGCTCACCGTCGGACCCGAGGCCGACGGCAGCGATTCGCGCGAGATCGTCGTCGAGCCGGTCGACTCGGAATCCGGCATGCGCCTGTGGGGCTGGATCGAGCACAACCGCCGCCAGGTCGCCGAGGCCACCGATGGCCGGGTCGGCTATATCTACCTGCCCAATACCGCCGGGCCCGGCTATACCTTCTTCAATCGCATGTTCCACGCGCAGCTCGACAAGGAGGCCTTGATCATCGACGAGCGCGCCAACGGTGGCGGCCAGGCGGCCAACTACATTGTCGAAGTGCTCAGCCGACGACACCTGTCGAACTGGGTCTACCGCCAGGGCGAGATGGCGACCACGCCCATGGGCGCGTTGCACGGGCCGAAGCTGATGATGATCGACCAGGACGCCGGCTCCGGCGGTGATTTCCTGCCCTACGCCTTCCGTGAACTCGATATCGGCCCGCTTTTGGGCACACGCACCTGGGGTGGCCT
>SLIA01000198.1 GCA_007135935.1 Wenzhouxiangella sp. | reverse complement strand
GGAGAGAAATCATGAGCAAGACCGACAAGTTGACGACGAGTCCCCGAAACCTGTCGGCGCAGGAGACTCATGCCCAATGAAACGAGGGTTTGACAAATGACGCCTCATAGAAGGTCGGGGTTGCATCCCCGACGGACGAGGTCCGGTTTCTTCTCGATGTCGGTCAGGTAGCTGCGCTGTTGTGCGGCCGTGGTTTTGATGGCGGCGATCAGGTCGCTGAAACGGGGGTCGGCACGCAGGGAATCCAGCTCAGGGCGAATGGCAAGAAACCGCCAGCCCGACGGCACGCCGGCTTCTGCCGCCGCCTGCAACAGATCAATCGCCTGATCGTGATGGCCCAGCACGGCGTTGCATACGATCGGTTCGATGTGATGACGGCGGGCGGCGTCGGTGGACAGTTCGAGCTGGTTGAGAAACCAGCGTGCCAGCGCCCGGCCGGAGTCGACCTCGCCGGTGGCCACCATGGCGTGGGCCTGGGTACAGAACAGCGGCCGCCAGAATCCGTCGCGCGGCAGGGTGCCGGGTTGCTCGGCCAGACGCGGCTCGAGGCTTTCCATGACCTGTCGGGCAGCATCGGGACGGCCTTCCAGCAATTCCAGCGTGGCCTGGTGAAAGGCATCAATCTCGTAGTAATGATTGACGGCGGCGGGGTTTTCGAACATTTCGCTCAGAATCGTCCGGGCCCGTTGCAGGTCCGGCTCGGGCTCACCGGACTGAACGATCAGCTTGAACTCCAGGCGAAGCGCCAGTTCGGGCGCTCCCGGCACTGCCCGGGCATCTTCCAGGGCCAACCAGGCCGCCTCGTCCTTTTCAAGATCCATCAGCGCCTCGACCAGCCCGTAGTTGGCCAGCGGGGTGATATTCGGGTTGAGTTCCAGTGCCCGCCGGTAGGCCGCCACGGCCCCGGCCTGATCGCCGGCAGCACCCAGCACCTCACCCAGAACGAACCAGGCAACGGGGTAGTCCGGGTACTCGTCGAGAACGGCCCGCAAGGCGCGCTCGGCCCGCCCGAAGCGCCCGGCCCGGAACTCGGTCCAGGCCAGATGCTGGCGAACCACGTGTGAGTGCGGATCGATGCGGGCAGCCGTACGCCACAGGTTGATGGCCTCGGTGGGCCGATGATCGGCCGGATTGAGCAGCAGCATGAAACCGTAGCGAACATAGGCACGCGCAAAGTTGGGCTTGAGGGCAATGGCCCGACGAAACTGCTCCTCGGCCGCCTGCCAGTCCCCGTTCATCCAGAGGAATTCTGCACGCGCGGCGATGGCTTCCGGCAGTTCAGGTTCCAGCGCCAGGGCTCGTTCGATGGGGGCGTCGGCCAGGCGGGCGGCCACGCTGGGGTGAAGAAAGCGATAGCGCCACTGCATCAGCCGCGCCTCGGCCAGCCCCACCCAGCCCAGGGCGAAGTCGGGATCGATGGCCAATGCCCGTTCGAACGACTCGATGGCCTGTTCGATGCCTTGTGCAGTATGCATCTCCAGTGCCTGCCAGCCCTCGAGGTAGGCCTGGTAGACGCCGGCACCGCCTTCAGTGGTCAGCGGCGAGTGCTCGCGCTGGCGTGGCAGCAAGGCCAGTTGCAACTTGTCGACCACGGCCCGGCTGATCTCGCGCTGCATCGTGAGCAGGTTGTCCGGGTCCAGCGGGCGATCGAAACGTTCGGCCCAGAGGTGACGGTCGTCCGATCCGTCGATCAGTTGCAGCGTCAGGCGCAAGTCGTCGCCGACGCGCTGCATCGCACCTTCCAGAACCAGCCCCACATCCAGCGCACGAGCGATCTCGGTTACCGGCAGACGGGTCTCCCGATAAGGCTGGACGGAAGTGCGCGAGATGACCCGCAGACCGGGAATGCGTGAAAGCTCGAGCAGGATCTCGTCGTGAATTCCTTCGGTCAGCCACAGGTCATCGGGGTGGTCGCTGCGGTTGTCGAACGGCAGTACCGCGATCGATGGATCGGGCGCCGGCAACGGTGGCTCCGAGTGATCGCCGAGGAAGGTGAACCAGGCCAGGCCCAGCACCAGGGTGGCAAGGACGGCAATCCGGCCGATGCGCCGGCTTGCCACTGGCGATGTGGGCTTTCGAACCGCGTCGTCGCCATCGACCGGAGCGACCCAGCGCCAGCCGTGACCACGCACCAGGGCAATGTAGCGGGGATTGCGAGGATCGTCGCCCAGGGCCTGACGCAGGAGTTTCACGCGCTGGGAGACCGTTTCGGGACTCACCACCTGCCCGCTCCAGACCCTGTCCATCAATTCGTCTGCCGAGACCAGGTCCGGCGCGTTCTCTACCAGGGTCAGCAGCAGGTCGAACGACAAGCCCGGCACGGCCAGATCTTCGCCATCGCGAAACACCTGGCGGGTGCCGACGTCGATGGCCAGATCGGCCGAGCGCCAGCGCCTGCGGGGGCCGGTAGCCTGATTCGCTTGCAACGCCTTCCTCCGGAATGAAACCGGGTTACCGCCATCTTACCGCTGTTTGCCCGGAAACTTCTCGCCGGCTTCATGCGGCAGGCTCGGGCTGACAGCAGGCTGGTAACCGACCGGCGGTCAGCGGTTGTCCGCCGGCATCCTGCAGCCTGAACACGGTGCCGACGCACCGGGAGGAATCCGAAATGAGAAACGCAATCATCATTCAATGTGCAGCCCTGTTGCTGGGACTGTCCCTGATGGAGGCTTCACAGGCCACCGGCAAGACCATCCGGGTCAATTGCGCACCCCCGCCAAACAACCATGCCGACATGCTCTCCGGCCCGCCGCATCAGTTGGCGCGTGCATTGCGCATCGCCCGCCCCGGTGACACCATCGAAGTCCGCGGCACCTGCCAGGAGCAGGTCAGCGTGACCTTCGGGCCGCTGACCATCGATGGCGGCGGCGAAGCAGTCATCGACGGGTCGGGCATATCGGCACAGGGACAATTCAACGCAGTAATCACCATCGACGGCGCCCGGGACGTCACCCTCAGGGGGCTGAACGTGCGCAATGGTCCCGACGAGGGCGTGCTGGCCACCGCCGGTGCGAATCTGCTGCTCGACGACGTGGTGCTGGAGAACAACGGCACCGGCCTGTTGCTGTTCGATGCCGGCGCCGAGATCGCCGATTCGGCCTTTCGCGAAAACGCGATTGCCGGCCTGAGGGGCATGGCCGGATCACGTGTCGTCTTTCGCGGTGAGATCGACAGTGCCGACAACGAGCTCTACGGCGCCTTTTTCCACGACACCACGATCACGATCATGGGCACCCAGGCGCGTTTTCGCGACAACGGCGTGGTGGGGATCGTGCTGGACAACTCCGCGCTGGTTCTACCCGAAGACCTGCCTGCGGCCACGCACAACGTGCTGGAAGCGACCGGCAATCTGGACTCGGGCATCTTCATAGCCACCGGGCGCGTGGTGTTCTCCGGCGATCGCTCACCGCATGGCAGCACCCTGGTTCGCTCGGCCGACAACGGCGGGCCGGGCATCCTGGTGGTGGGTGGAGGCCTGTTCGCCAATCCCTTTGCTGCCGCTCGCGTGGTGCTCGAGAGCAACCCGGTGGGCATGGTCGTGGCCGAGAACTCCAGCGTGATGTCAAAGGGCGGCCTGGAGATTTCCGGCAACTTCG